>JAZUCR010000664.1:0-1608 GCA_045639225.1 Victivallales bacterium | reverse complement strand
TGCATGGCCGGTGCGCCGCCGCCGCTCGCCGCCTGATAGGTGGAGCAGACGAGACGTTTGACTTTTCTCGCCACATGCAGCGGATAGACCGCCACCGCCATGATCGCGGTCGTGCAGTTAGGATTCGCGATGATGCCCTGATGCTTGAACGCATCTTCCGCGTTGATTTCCGGAATCACCAGAGGAACGGTGTCCACCATGCGGAATGCGCTGGAGTTGTCGATCATGACCGCTCCGCTGTCCACACACGCTTTCGCGAAGGCTTCGGAGATGGAACCGCCCGCACTGAACAGCGCATAGTCAACTCCCTTGAAGGAGTTTTCGGTCAGTTCTTCCACAGTGATTTCTTCGCCTTTGAATTTCATTTTTTTGCCTGCGGACCGCGCAGACGCCAAAAGTTTTATCGAAGACACCGGAAAATCACGCTTTTCGAGAGTCTTCAACATTTCCAGACCGACGGCGCCGGTAACGCCGACCACTGCAACACACTTGGCTCTTCCCATCTTTTCAGCCAACTCCGATCTCATTGTTTTGAGTTTATTTTTTCGGGATGGACTCATCCCAAACGATAACCTGATACTATATCATGCAAAACACCACTTTGCAAATCGAATTTTCATAAAAGATGATAAAAAGTGCAGTATGAGGAAGGCACAAGTTCCGGTCAGAATCCCCGGGCTGGACTGTCCGATCAAGGAACTGGCCCGACTGATGGGTTTCAAAGACGATTTTTATTTTTTCAACAAATTCAAGCTGCGGAACGGGATCGCACCAACGGATTATCGGAACAAATTCCGGTGAAGAAAGCTCTGTCCGTGGTTTTCACTTTTCCGATTTCTGTTCCGTTGACCCCAATTCATGCGGCATCCCAATCCCCACCAGGTATATGCGATCCACCCGCAGCTGTTTTTTCCCATCGGCGGCATCGGTCAGACGGCAGGATGCCCAGAAGTCGAAAAGTCTTTCATGGTAACTCGGATCATAGAAGCGCCCCAGACCGCGGATATCCAGCGAAGATCCCCAGGCTTTGGCCAGCACGAGCATTCCCTGTCTCGGCAGACGACTTCTTCCCAGTTTGACCATCATATATCGGTCCGGACTCAATTTCCCGGCATCGATCTTCGATCCGGGCAGCAGCCATTTTCTGCGTTCGGCATCATACAGCTCCACCTGAATCTTTCCATCCGGAGGAAGATCAAGAACTTTGTGCATGGCAACTCCGGCAGCAGCCTTGTCATCTGCGAAAAGTCCGCGGGTCTTCTGCGCATAGTACATGGGCCGTTCCGGCAGATACAAATGAACTTTCTGCGGATCGTATCCGGCCAGTTCCTTCGGCAGAGATGAATCCTTCAAATAAGCGTAATATTCCATGGATTCCAGCGTTTTCCGTGCCAGATTCCGGCCTTTGAGCACCATTCCGGCCTTTTCCGCTTCCCGGCAGGCGGCCAGCCCCCGCTGCAATACCGCTTTGCTGTCGATAACGTAATCCGGACAGGCCTGCCGCATTTTTGCCGCATAGACCGTGGTCCAGCAATCCAGACCGACCCGGGCGATCCGGACATTTCTCGCAGTGCGCGGATCCGCTTTGACCAGTTCGGTCATTTCATC
>JAZUCR010000663.1:0-2656 GCA_045639225.1 Victivallales bacterium | reverse complement strand
AACCGCCGTATGCCGAACGGCACGTACGGTGGTGTGAGAGGACGGCCGCCCCAATAAGGCGCGGCCTCCTACTCGATTATAAATCGAAATGGTTTAAAAATCAAGAAGACTGAGGAGAAAAAGCGAAGAAAACTTATTATATCGAACTCTTAATACAGTTTAATGCGTTTTTAAATCCGGTTTCATCAAAACAGTGTCCCAGGACAAAAGGCAGAAACAATCCGGCTGGTTCGCCGGAATTATACCTCTTCCCCACTTGCAGAAGAGGCCACAACCAGCCGTTTATCAATCCGGACATCAGGAAAATGAAATCTTATGTTTTTAAGGGAAACCGACTCATTTCGGGGAACGGAGAATCGAAACCAGCAGGGCCAGACCGAGCATCAGCGGATAATACAGCGATCCGATCAGCCCCAGCGACGAAATTTGAACGCCGGCGGTTTTGGCGATCCCGAGTGCGATCAGGATCTGCGCTCCGTATGGGATCAGTCCCTGCACTACGCACGATGCGGTATCCAGGATGCTGGCGATCCGCCGCGGATCACAGTTGTATTTCCGCGAAAAATCCCTGGCAATCGGTCCGGTGATCACGATCGCCACAGTGTTATTGGCAGTGAAGAGATTTACCCCGGCGGTCAGGAGGCATACTCCGAATTCACAGCCGCGTTTGCCGGAGATCTTCGATTCGATGGTGTTCATCAGAAACCGGATCCCGCCGTTGTGCCGGACAATGCTCAGCAGTCCGCCGGCGAGGATCGCCACCACCAGAGTTTCGGACATTCCGAGCGCCCCCTTCCCCGCGATATCGAGCGCGGTCCACAGTGTGAGCGATCCGGTTATGCAGCCCAGCACCGCAGCCAAGACCGTGCCGAAGAACAGCAGCGCCATGACATTCATGCCGCACAGGGCGGCGATCAGGATCAGCAGATACGGGACCACATTCAGCAAATCTTTCCAGGAGACGTTTTTCAGCGGGAGATCGGTCCCAGCCGTGCCGGAGAACAGATAAATGACGATGCAGACCAGAGCCGCCGGCAGGATCATCCGGAAGTTCATGATGAATTTATCGCGCATCGCCACCTGCTGCGTGCGGGTCGCTGCGATAGTGGTATCGGAGATCATCGACATGTTGTCGCCGAACATGGCGCCGCCGACCACCGCGCCGACCATCAGTGCAGGATCGATCTTCATCGGACCGATCAGCCCGGCGGCGATCGGTGTCAGCGCGGCGATCGTCCCGCAGCTGGTGCCGATGGCCAGTGAGATGAAACATGAGACAAGGAAAATACCCGTCAGCAGCAGCCGTGCCGGGATCAGACTGCGGGCGATCAGCACCGCGGAATCCACCGCGCCCATTCCTTTGGCGACGGTCGCGAAACTGCCGGCCAGAATGAAGATGAGACACATGATCATGATATTGGTCTCGCCCATGCCGCGGGCGTAGATCTCCACCTTCTGCTGCAGCGGCCGCTTATGGTCCATGATCAATCCCGCCGACGACGCCACCAGAAAGGCTATCGGCATAGATATCTTATAAAAATCATTCGCCCAGATGGACAGTCCTGCGTAAAAAATCACAAAGATCCCGAACGGCAGCAGTGCCCGAAAACGCGGATCGCGTTCAAAAACATGATCATCTTTCTGCATGATATATCTCTCCATTGCATTTCGGGTAACATATCCGGAAATCGGAAAAATGCAAATTCCGGAGAATAAATATCAGGGAAAAAGGACCGGTGACGGGACGGAGGAGGAAACGGAAAGCGCGCCGCACCAGACCCTCGCACGGTCACCTCTTATCCGCATTAGGCCCCATTAGGACCATACACCTCATTAGGCTCATGTTCGCGTTCCACCCCGCACTTCGACCTTATCCCGGCACATCTCTTCCGGCTCCGCCGATACATGTAACTTGAAGTGAGCGCAGCGAACGATCCTTGAAACTTGAAACTGCCTTGTCCGCGCTCAGCTGAGCGCGGCAAGGCTGGTGCTCCATTCCTCGCCGACCGACCCGTAATAATGCCAATCGAGCGTATCTTCGCCCATGACCAGCTGCGTGCCGAGGTCGCCTCCAGTCGTCCGGATCCGCAGATCGTCCGTCCCGTCGCCGTTGAAGTCCGCGATCTGTTCGACCGTAACATCACCCAGGTCGCCGAGCCCCATCCAGCCTGCCGCATTGCCGTTGTTCACCAGCCAGGCTCCGTAATAATTGCCGCTCTTCAGCAGCACATCATCCGTGCCGTCGCCGTTGAAGTCGCCGGCTCCGACGATCGCAAAACCTTCCGGCAAGGTATCCAGATCGGCCCACGCCATCGTGCCGTCGGCCTGCGTCAGCCAGCTGCCCGCAAATCCGGCATCGTGCTTCAGCACTACGTCGTCGCGTCCGTCGCCGTTGAGATCGCCGACCGCGGAGAGTTTCCATTCATCGCCGAGACTCTGGAAATAGTTCCAGCCGTGTCCGTCCGTGAAGAAGCAGCCGACCGCGCCGTTGGTGTTGCGCAAAAGCAGATCGGTCTGCCCGTTGCCGTTGAAGTCGCCGAGACCGACGATCTGCGTTTCGGCGCTGAATTCGCCGATGGTTTCCCAGCCGTTGACCTTGCCGTCATCGCCGGTCGTCCAGGCTCCGAGGATATTCCCTTCGCTCTTGATATACACA
>JAZUCR010000662.1:0-3419 GCA_045639225.1 Victivallales bacterium | reverse complement strand
AGTTCGATGGAACGGATCCCGGATTCCGGATGAATTTGCATTTCCTCGAAACTCCGTCACCTTTTTTCCGGCAGGAAAACCAGGGTCCCGTAATTGTCGACCCCCATCCAGTTGCCCAGCATGGCGAGCGGTGACCAGGTGGAATATTCAGTGCCCTGTCCTTGGATATTGCGTTCCCGGGTGAGGTTGAAACGCAGATCGGTCCGGTCGGTTTTGAGTTCACTGATCGGAATGGCGATATCCGCGGTCCAGCCGCCGGCGGTGCGGCGGGTCGTCACTTTCAGCCCCTTGAACTGTTCCCAGCGCGGCAGCACCTTGCTCCGGACGACCGAACTCCACACGTTGTTGTCGTTGATGATGATCTGCCAGAATTTCCGGCTCTTTTCCGCATAGAAGAACAGTTCCACGCAGTTGTCTTTCCAGACATCCTCATTCCCGTTGCGGTGTTTCGGATCGGTTTTGCTTTTGGCGTTCCCAGGTTCTTTCAGGTCGGCGCGGATGAACAGATAGTCTTTGGATGCCAGCAGACGGAACGATCCGGGAGCCTTGAGCGAAGAGACCAGCCGGACCGCCGGGATGAGCCGGTGTTCCGGTGCGTTTTCCCATTCCCGGTCGGTCGGGAATGCGGTTCCCGCAGCAGCCGGGACCGGCAGCTTGAGCTGCAGCCGTTTTTCCTCCTTGTCCATGATTTCACTGCGTTCGGCTTTGATCACATCGATCATGTATTTCTGGAGCAGCTGCACGCGTTTGGCATAGACCGAACCTGCGGGTGCCAGTTCCTTCATCTGCTGCATGAGAGCGTCCAGTTTTTTCAGTTCGTCGAGCGTGTAGACCCGGCTCCAGATCTGATGCTGATATTTTTCCTTATTGGCTTTGACCACGCCGATCCGGGTGGATTTGCCCGTAGGATCGGTGCAAATCATCCGGTCGATCCGGATCCAGTTTTTTTCGAAGGTCTCGAACAGCTTTTGGGCTGGTTCGGCCGCCGGACCGTAATACCAGCGGAAATAATCCGCCAGTTCCTGTTCGATATCCAGATCCGGATTCCACAGCAGACGCATGTAGATGTAGACATCCATGTTCCGGTAGGTATGGGTCTGCTGATGGTTCTCGCAATACATGCCGGCGCAATGCGGTTTCACCGTCTTGATATATTGCGCGGTGAGGTGCGGATAGACATCCGGCACGCCGGGCAGGAAACGCCCGAAATCGGCCGTGCACTGGTAGATCCACAGCGGGATGTTCTTCGGTCCCAGCAGCGCGCCCCAGTCCGTCAGCAGTTTCATATCGTATTTCAGCTGATCCGGAAAGATCATCGCCCGGGCGCCGGTCAGACAGATCCGCACCCGGATGTTGCCGGTTGATACCGGCAAACGGGGAAGTTGTTTCTTCGGCGGATAGACCAGTGTGGAAATGTAGCAGCCCGGATATTTCTTCTTGACTTGCTGTGCGATTTCACTGATGACTTTCCAGATGATCTCGGTATCATCCTTGCAGGGATGTTTTTTCCGGAAATCCTGACAGCGTTCGCAATAGCAGCGGCCGTCGTTGTTCTGGTCGTGATCCATCGGATCGATCATGAATTCATTCGGCGAAAGGAAAGGATACGGCCACTTGGAATGAAGATAACTTTTGATGTTGAAACCGCATTCTTTCGGCGTTTTCCCGGAAAAATAGCCGTCCACGGCGCGCATCCAGACTTCTTTGGTATAAGGATCGGTCCAGCAGGAATATTGCGGATTGCGTTTGCCGTTTTTCATCAGCTGGTGCGCCGAGGTGTGCTTCAGCCATTCCGGATTCTTGAACAGCCCCAGCGAGCGTTCCGAATGACAGCCCGGCACCATATTGCGGGTCGATACCTGGTTCCGGATCCCCCACAGGTAAATACCTCTGGCATCTTTCACGTATTCTTTTGCATCCGGATGCTTCATGAAATTCCAGGCATCGGTGATCTGACGGTCCTGGAAATACGGCCTGAAATGGAGCTGCCGTTCCGGGATCCGGAGCGTTTTGCGGACCGGAACATGGACTCCGTCTTTTCCCGGTGCCAGCCAGCGCACGCCCAGCGTGTCCAGAAAATGATATACCCCGCTCAAAGTTCCCTTGTCAGGATTGTCGTAATAATAATTGAACAGATCCACTTTCGATGCGGTGTCTTTGCCGTAAATGTCGATCCGGTTCCCCTGCGCGGCGATCACGTGTTCGCTCTGGACGAATTGGTCCGCCTTGCCGAAACCGAGGTAAATATTCACTTCCGAATTCGGCCGGCTGCCGATTTTGAATTTGGCTCCGGTCATCTGTTTCAGATGGTCCGCCAGTTCCTGCGCCGCGAAACGGACGATCGGTTTGGCATTTCCGGGGATCACGATCCCCGCTTTCGCCTGTCCGTTTTCCGCCAGGGTGATCTCCGCCGCGGACATGACCGCGGCGATTCCCGCCAGCAATACAATCGCCATTTTTTTCATTTGCTCAACCTTTCAATTGCCTGCTCAGCGCCAGCAACGCTGAATTTATATTTGACTTCTTTTCCGTGTTTCAATGCCGCCCGGTAATGTTTCAGAGCCTCGTCCTTCATCTTGAACTGTTCATAGACCTTTCCGACCAGCATATTGCCGCAGTAGAGATTGGCCGGATGGATGCCTTTCACATGCAGCACATTGCTCATGATCTCGATCACCGCCTCGGGCTGCTTCCTGCGGAGATAAAAATGCGCCATATAGTCGTAGGTGTTGTAATAAGCATTTTCCGTTTTCGGACAGTACAGATTCTGGGCAGACTGGAGCAGCCTCAGACCGTATTCATACCGGTAGGACCCCAGGAAGGTGGCCGCGAAAATATTCAGCAGGAGCCGGACATCCTGCGGCCGGAGCGAGTCATCCTCGATGACCCCGGTCATGAAAGCCTCCGCCGCTTTCCATTTTTTCTGTTTCCGCATGGCTTCGAATTTGCCCCGGATGGCTTTGCATTTCTCCGCCGGATTCCGGGCGGACTTCATCGCTTCGCCGAACTTCACTTCGGCCAGGGCGAAATCTTTCGCCCGCACGGCATTTACCGCTTCCTGTTCCAGTTTCACATAGTCAGCGCCATATACAGCCGAGGCGGCCAGAATAAGCGAGATCGACAGGATGCTGATCGTTTTTATCATTTGCCAGTCCTTTAGTTGGTTAACCGGTAAAACAGTTGATTCCAGCAGTGCAGAAACTCTTCAGACTGTTTTATTCGATGATTTGCCAGGGTCCGGTCAAAACGTCTGGAAGCCGTCCATCACGAATTTTTCGCCGTTGACATAGAATTCTTTCGCGAAAACATTGCTGCCGCGCTGCAGTTCGGAAATTGCCAGCAGTCCCGCGGAACCGTCTGCGCGTGCAAACGCAGTATTCGATCCATGGGTGTTGATCCCCAGATAAAGTCGGATCGTA
>JAZUCR010000661.1:0-2754 GCA_045639225.1 Victivallales bacterium | reverse complement strand
ACCCAGTATACCCAATATACCCATTCTCAACCGTTCACCGGAACTTGTCTCATCCCGCGTCAGCGTGTCCCCCATCGCGGATCCCACTGACCGATTACGAGTCTCGCCGAAAAATTCGAAAAAAATGCGACCGGACTCTTGACTTTTTATGAAATGACGATATAGTATATCGATACAAATCGATACATTTGCAATGACAGGTGGGAAAATGAACCAGGGAAAACTGCGATATGAAGTCGTGACCGATGAGCTTTCCGCATTTGTTTCGGAATTGCCTGCCGGGACCAAACTGCCTTCAGTCCGGAATCTGATGAGACGCTTCAACGGCAGTCAGGCGACCGTCGACCGGAGCCTGCTCATCTTGGAAGAGCGCAGTCAGATCCGGCGGATCCACGGACGCGGATATTTCCGCTCCAGTCCGGCTTCGGCCGAGGATTTGTCAAACCGGAGTCTGCGGATCGACTTCTGTCTGTTTCTGCTCCCGGATGCGATCCGCAATCCGTTTTACAGCGTTATGGTGGCGGATGCGCTCGAGTCCAGCCGGAAACTGAACTGCATCATGAATATCTTTGTCTTCGATCCGGATGCTTCGGCCGAAGATTTCCGTGCGCGGATCCAGATGAACCAACTGGACGGACTGTTCGTGCTGGGGTGTCCGAAAGTGGTTTTCGGTCAGATCCTCCATTCCATGAAAATCCCCTTCGTCCAGATTTCTTCGAATTCCCTTGACGACCGCGATCTCAACTGTCTGACTGACAATGCCGAGGGGGTCCGTCTCGGGGTGGAACATCTGGTGAAGCTGGGACATCGGCGGATCGCTTATCTGCATGGACAGGGCTTCGGCGGCTGCTACATGCTGGCGCAGGAAGAGCGGATCATGGGGTTTTATGAAGCAATGCGGAAGTATGGACTGACCGTAACGGCCAGCCAGGTGAAATACGGCGGGTTCACGTCGGAGGAAGGATATGCCGCCGCCCGCGAACTGCTGGCTTTGCCGCCGGAACTCCGGCCGACCGCGATTTTCGGCAATGACCATAATGCCGCCGGCATCTACCGTGCGGTTCAGGAAGCAGGACTCCGGATCCCGGAAGACATCAGCATCATGGGTTTTGACAATATTCCATCCCAAATTGCATTGAATCCCCGACTGACTTCGGTGGAAATCTGTTTCCATGAACTGGTCGCCGAACAGATGGGGCATCTGGTCGACATGATCCGGAAGAAACAACAGCAGTCGGGACTGGTCCGTTCGAAAGTCCGGCTGTTCTGCCGTGAATCTACCGGTCCGGCACCGGAAAACGCATCAAATCAAAAAAGAAAACATGAATGATAAAAATAGGAAAAAATGCCATGAACAAGTTTTCATCTTTCATCTCTCATCTTTCATCATTGGAGCGTAAAACGGCTAACTGTTTTACGCTGATAGAACTTCTGGTCGTTATTGCGATCATCGCGATCCTGGCCGGCATGCTGCTGCCGGCTTTGAATTCGGCGCGCCAGAAGGCGCACACAATAAGCTGCGCCAGCAACATGAAGCAGCTGGGACTGGTCAGTGCCATGTATATCAATGAAAATAACGAGTGGTGTATGGCCGCAGAACTCTCCGGTGTCAGATGGCCGTCGATGTTCACCTCCGTGGGCAAGCTGAAATCCTTCAAAGCAATGCATTGCCCATCGCAGCCGATCGATCAGACCAGAAACCTGATGTACATGGTCACGTATGGCATCAACTGGCCTTTACTCGGAAAAACTGAAAATGATACGAAAGCCCGCCCCAAAAAACTTGCAGAGATACAGAGGGTAATCGCCAACCGCGCAGACGGCAATGTTCATAATCCGGTCTGGCTCACCGAGACCTACCGCTATTCCGACAGCGACGGAACCAGGCGAAACAAAGATTTCTACTATATGTTCCGATCCGCCGGATATTGCTACTCGTGGGAAAACAGGGGTGCGGATTGGGGCACCATCTACCTGCCGCACAATGGCATGGCAAACGCACTCTTCATGGACGGTCATGTCTCACACATTTACCGGAAGGAGCTTGATGTCACCAACAAAACCCTGTTCAGCCCCTATCAGGATAACCTGGTTTGGAAATACTGACCCAGCCCTCTGTCAGGAACGGATTCTGCAATCTTAACCAAGGAGTTTGTCCCATGTCCCGTATAATAACGATATTGTTCTTCATCCTCCCCGCTGCCATTCTGACGTTTGACCCGCCGCCGCTCCGGCAGGGCATGCCGATGCCCGGTCTTACTGCGCGGTCCGACAATCTCTCGAAGACGGTGATCCCGCTCATGCCAGAAAGCTCACGTCCCGCGCAATGGCGCGAAATCAAAGGGCGTCCCTACATCGAACTGCCCGGCACTTTCGCCGGCAATAGAGCCGTCCGCTGCGGCTGGGACTTCCGGCTGAAATCCGACTTGAAGGAAATCCGGCAGATCGAGTTCGATTTTTTCTGCTCGAACACTGAGATTGCCGACACTGTCAACATCTATTTCCACAGTGGAAACGGCTGGTATTCCACCAGTTTCGGGGTGGACGGGAATTCCGTCTGGAAACATATTGTCATAGATAAGGGCAGCATGAGGATCGAGGAGAACCCCGGCAGCTGGGGCAGCATCGATACAATGCGCATCGGTTACTGGCGCACGAAGGCCGGCGAAGGAGAAGCCACCCTCGGAATCGCAAATATCATGGTCTCGGCCCCCCGTGCAGATGTCGTCCTGGTAAGTCGGATCGTAGCCATGT
>JAZUCR010000660.1:0-4995 GCA_045639225.1 Victivallales bacterium | reverse complement strand
TACTTCAACACGCCGTATTTGCTCCAGACATAGACGGAGAAGAAATCCCCTGCCCATGTCACCCCGGCATAGTGACTTTTGAACTCATTCCACTGGATCGTATCACCGCGTTTCGGTGGAGAGAAAAGTTCCAGTTCAAACATGAGATCGTTTATCAGCCGCATGCTGATTTTACGGGCGAAATGTTTCTCGCACTCGTGATGAACCGACTCCCGGGAATAATCCGGGTGCTCATCGGCATAAACGGTAATAAACTCCTTTAACAATTTACGACTATACGGGGGCTTGGACGTTTTTCCATCGCGAACGATATCTCGCTTCGGACTTTTGTGCCCGTTCTTTTTCCCGGCCTGCTTTTTCGCATAACGCACCACTTCCGCAGGAGTGAGCAACGGCATTCTGTCCCGGTTCGGGCCCCTTATTTTCGAGGCTGTTCTGGCAAGCATAACTTTTTCTTCCCTTGTCAATTTCAATTCCTTGTGGGTCTTGAAATATATACCGGACAGGATCATATTTTCCAGCCGGAGATACTTGTTGAGCGCCAGATCCTCCGGTTCTATCGTCGAATTACGGTAGAAGTTCACCAGCCGTCTGTGCCATTTCCGATAAGGATTTTTCGGAAGACCGGGATTCGGCTTCACCTTGATTTTCGGTTCGGGGAGTGTTTCTTCCTCAAGCATGATTTCCATACAGGAGAGAAAACAGCCCCAGTCGATCCCCTTGGTCCTTCGACGCAGCGTTGTCGGGATATTGTTGCGCCGCAAGGTGCTGTACACCTGTGACGGCTTGAGTTCCTCGAATCCGATATTCCACATGGCGTGTTGCAAATGCGGCGTTCCCCATAAAATGTTCTCCATCGCCATGTCGATCAGAATCTGTTCCGCTTCGAGCGGCATCTGGTTGCTCTTCTGCTGAGGCGGATTTTCCTCATAGCTCTTTGCCGCCAGTTCCAATGCTTCGAACGAGAGCATTGTCATGTACTGGCGCTGCTCCGCCGTGAGTTCAAGCGCATGCTTGTACAATACCCGAAAGTTGTCCGGCGGTATCGGATACAGAATGGTGTCATTGGCGGAAATACGATTGTGGAACATGCGGTTTTCTGTCACCAGGTAGGCATTTTCCGCCTGGACCTGCTTGGTCAGCGGTATTGACGTCAGTTCCCGGATAAACGCTTTGTATTCCCGTCGTTGAATTTCCTCCCGGACTTTTTCCCGCTGCGTTACGGGCAAATTCATCCAGTATGTGGTGTCATCGTTCATTTTTTCTTGGATTCCTTTCTGTCCTGATGGCCTATGTATGCGGCACGTCGATTTTTCGGAAGGGAAAGAAGAAACGTCAGACGCCCCCATTGATCCTTGCGAATAGTCGCCTTTTCCCCGCACTCCAGCCGCCTGAAACTTTGCTCATCCATGTCCATCAGCAGTCCCATTTTATTATTCGGCAAACCCAACTCCTGCTGTGCCGCTTTTATCGTCAGCAGCATTTCCGGAGTTACACTCATCTGCGTTCTGTCTGTTTTCTGCGCCGGGGGCGACTCCGGAGGGATGACATCTATTGTCTGAATGTTACTGTCTGCATTCTGACTCGTCAGAAACCGACGGTATTGGGAGAGATAGGTTTCCGGCATCCGCGTCTTGCCCTGTTCCCAACACTTATATACGTCTATCGTGACTCCGAATTTTTCCGCCATTTTCCGCTGTATCAGATTAAGGCTTCCACGCAGGGTTTTCAGTTCTTCCGCAGTGATACCGGACGGCTTGGGCTTTCCGCCGTGCTTTTTCTCAGAGTCAGTCGGAGGCAAAGATTCCCTTTGCAAAAACTTCTCTGCATTCTTTACAAGTTTTTTGGGAACAGAACGATGCGAACTCAGCCAAAATTTATACGAAGACAGAGATGCCCCGATTATTTGCGCCGTCTCTCTTTGCGTTATTCCCAGCTCATTTCTCTTGTTTTCCAGCATTTCCATCGGAATATCCCCTTTCCGGTCGCCTGGCGTGATCTTGCCTTCCGGCTTGCCATTGTCCGTCATTTGAGGCACGGTGCGGGTATCCGCGGCTGAGGTGGTATTGATTTCGGCTGCTTCCGCCTTCCGGAAGAGATGCTCAATACGGTCTTTGTAACGCAAGGGAATCCTGTAGTTGATTTTTTTCCAGACTGAATATGAGGTCGTGGAAACGCCGAGTTCAGCAGAAAATGCATTTATTGTCATGTTGAGGCGTTGGCGAAGTTTTTCCAGATCGCTGGCGGAAAACTGGCATTTTTCTCTTTCGGTTTTTGCCGCCATTGGTTTTGCCGCAGACAATTCTTCGATTTTGCATTTTGCCGCGGCGGAGAGCTGCGGAATAATTTTGAGGGCGCCCTGTTCCCATCTTTTGTACTGCCACGGGGAAAGCCCCAGCATCTGACCGAAACTTATCTGGTCGATGTTCAATCTATGCCGTATGGACTTCAATTCGTCTATCGAGATGGATTCGTTTCCCCCGTTTCCATCATCAAATATGTCTGTTTCTTCTCCCGACAATTGCGAAGGCGGCAATTTCTGTCTGTCAAGGGCATTTACTTTGGCCATCTGCTGATCCGGCATGTTATGTCTGCCGATTTCCCACGCGGCATAAGTGTTCTTGTGGACTCCGAGTCGGTCTGCCATCTGCGATTGCGTGAGATTCAGCCTCCTGCGCAACGCCAGCAAATCGTGACCGGTATTGGGTAACGGCAGCGGCTGACTCATGAATTGATGCTGGGGTGTATCGGAATTTGGAACATCTGATTCGGGTGTCCGCACTGGATGTTCCTGTAATGAGAGAATCATCTGGGTATGTTTGTCCGGCATCCGAGCCCGTCCGCACTCCCAGGTGGTATAGGTAGATTGCGGCACACCCAAATATTCCGCCATCCGTTTTTGGGAAAGTCCGGCATCCTCTCTGATGTTTTTCAAATCCTCCGCCATATACCGCGATTGCTGTACCGAGTGGATGATTGATGTCGCCGTAGGCTTGGACTGCTGCCTCGCCACCGTTCCGTTGGGCTGAAATATCCCACGCGAATGCATGAACAGCCGCAATTCCCCCAACGGCATCTCGTCGAATGCACGGAGATTGGCGGCGAATTCCGGCGGTACCTCCAGTTCGCCGCGTTCCCAGCGGTTATAGCGGTTTGAACTGACGCCCAGCAGTTCCGCCATGTTCTGCTGACTGAATTTGTATTTGCCGCGGATTCTCTTCAGTTCTTTCGCCGTCATGGATGGTCCGCCGGGGGCTTCGGCTGTTTCAAAAGGATCTTCATTGATTGCCGGAACCGTCTCTCCGGCCACTCCCAGTTCCCGTTTGATGGTTTCGCCTTCGCTTTCAAGTTGGATGACGCGCAGTTCCAGCGCCTTGACCAAACCGCGAACATTTTTAATCTCATTCGTGAATGCGGAATGCCAGTTCGCCATTGATACCAGCATCGGATGATTTTTCACGATGTCGTTGGCAATGCGCGTCGCCAGTTTCTTTACTTCAGAATAGATGCCGTTCTCCGCCATTTTCGCTCCTCGCTGTTAACGCCCCCAAAGGCGCAGATATTGCAGGCACTTCGGCGTTTTTTCCTTTTCAAGCGGAAATACGACCATTGCGAGTTCCGCATCAGGTTCAAAGTGTGACTCGCCGCAGACCTTGAAAGCAATATTCTGCTCCGTCAGTTGCTTCTTTATGTTCTCAAACTCCGTTTCCGAAGTTTGGCAGATTATCTTTCTGAAGGATTCTCGCCGCCAACGTTCAAAGGCGTATTCGCCATCCCATTCATTGAAGGCAATTGCCACGCTGTGCGCCACGGAAATTACTGTAAAACCCATTTCGACAGGAACCGAGTTAAGAGTTTTCTTGCATATCACAAACAGCCTGCTGCGGCATTTTGCCGTCATTGCTTTGCCGGGGTCTGCATCGTCCGCTTTTATCACTTCCGCGAGCGGACGCCAGCCGTAATGATGGAACGGCACATCGGCATACCATACGCCCTCACGGTAGAGGTATATGTAGTCATTCATCACGCAGATTATTTCAGAATGATCGAAGAACGCGTCGAGACTTTCGTATTCCGTATAAAACGGCGGATCATCCCGGCATTCCGCAGGGGCGCAGACGCTTTGCGATTCACCCGGCATATACGTTATTTCCTCCTTGCAGACATTTGCGCCGATGTGCTGCAAATCTCCAAGGGAAATAAGCCGTTCGGCTTGTTCCGGGGTATTGTAATACTTGATCAAAAATACCCCGACTCCGGTCGGATAGCCGTCGCAATTGCAGGATATCGCTCGGAATTTGCCCGGCGCATCCTGTATCGCTATCGTGCATCTTGTCGACATCAATTCGTTCTTTCCCATTTATCCATAATAACAAACATCCCATAATCTACAACTGCCGCGGCACCAAAACAAGCAAACGTGAGCGGAATTTTCGAGTAGTGCAAAAGCCCCTTCTTTTCAGGCTTTTTCGAGCTCAAAAACGCAGAGCAAACGTGAGCGGAAAAACAGCAAGCGTGAGCGGAATTTTTGATGCCGCCAGTATTTTACCGTTGATTTTTGCCGACAAATCGGGCCGTGGACGGCACAATCCAAATGTGCATCCGAATGGAGAAAAAAAGGTATCATTACCAAAAATTCTCCATTCGGATACAGCAGCCATGGATTATTCCTTCTTATTCAGGATGTCGTCTTCCCCGGCTTCACGACATTCCTCGTAAGTGATCTCCCTGCCGAAATGCGCGTTCAGCAGTTTCAGCAGTCCGGCAAATGCCTCCCGCAGATAGCAAAATTCACTGTGCAGGGATTTGAGCGTGATTTGCGGACTCGGCTGAAGAACCTGCGGTTTCGCTTGTTCGGTCCCCGTTTTGCTTCGCAGGTAGCGTTTCCGTTCTTTCTCGGCGTATTCACGCCGTCCGGAACTGGTGGACTTCCGTTTCTTCGCATACCGGGCCGCGCGTTCCGCAGCCGCCCTGCGGCGGCACGGTTCATCGTAG
>JAZUCR010000659.1:0-19087 GCA_045639225.1 Victivallales bacterium | reverse complement strand
CCGCCGTGCATCAGCAGACAGCCGTCGATGGTGTTGTACGAACTTTTTCCCCGCAGGAAGAACTGGTAGCGGCTGCCCCGGAGATGCAGCTCCCTGAACACCAGATGAGAAACATCGTTCAGCGTGAAACCGTTTCCTTTGGACGCCGTGAAACAGTGGTTCTTCGGTTGATCTCCGTCCGCGAAACGGACGTAAAGAAATCCATCGCTCCAGCCGGAAATCACCTTGCCGATGACCGGCCAGAACGGAACTTTATGATGCTTGTTTTCAAGGTGTACCAGCGAAACCGCATCCTTCGGCAGACTCATCAGGTCGAACCCCGGCAGACGCTTGCAGTTCGGGCCCCATTTGCTTGTCAGCATGGGTCCCGTGATTGTTTCCGGCAGTTTTTTCCAGCGGGGAAGATCCATCCTTTTCTGGAAAATCAGCGCGATCATCTTTCCGTCCATCAGCACCAGATCGGGACGTTCTTTCAGCGGTGTTTTCCAAACCTCCGGGGCGATTTCCAGAGCGGGGATCCAGTTGTCGAGGGTGGCTCCCGGCGCTTCCACCACCGAGAGATATTCGCCGTTTTTACCCCGGCTGCCGAGGAAGGTGATCGGCGCATCTTTTTTCCCCGATTTTCTGAACGTGATCTGCTCCCGGTAAAGCCCCGGACCGATCTTCACCGTGTCCCCGGGCTTTGCCCGCTCAGCGGCATGGGCGATCGTTGCAAACGGAGCCTCCCGCGTACCGGGGTTGCCGTCGTTCCCGCCGGGCGAAACGTGATAAGTGTCCGCCGCCCCGACCGTCAGCAGCAGGATCGCAAAGGAGAATGCCAATATTTCTTTCATAATTTACCTCAATACCAGGAATCGGTTGTACTCAGAGAATTCCAGAATGCCTTGTTGTTGACTCCGGAATTGATATTGTTATCCGGTACTTCACTTCGTTTCAGCCAATTGACATGTCCGTCCGCAAAAAGAACATTGAGCCCGCCGCTGTGCCGGGCGTGCATCCTTTCCAGTGTGCCGCTGTTGATCCGGGTAAATGGACTGCTGTAATGAAGCGTTGTTTGTGACCCGTCCGCCATGGTCATCAGACGGGACGGATAACGCCATCTCGCAGATTTATAGAATCCACTGCTTTTATCCGAATGTAACGACTTGTTGAAACATATGCTGTAGCCTTGCGTCAGATGAAAGTTATCCGATTTCCACCAGCCAGTCGGATTTTCGGCTTCGGGCTTGGCAGACGGACAGGCATACGCTGATGTTTTTACTCCTTTCCGTCCGATGGCGGCATACGCCATAGTAGTGGTTTTCAGACCCGGCCAGTAATTGGTCATGTCGACGTCTTTGGTAGCGGGAGTATTTTTCTTGAAAAACGAGATGCCTTGCCGTTGGGGATAATAGGAGTTGTGATCGTCGGCATAAAACGCCAGAGCCCGGCCGGAGCCTGAAAAATTACTGGTGCATTTGATGGTATAAGCCCGCTCTTTCGCCTTGTTCAAAGCCGGCAGCAGCATTGCCGCCAGGATCGCGATGATTGCAATAACTACCAGGAGTTCAATCAGCGTAAAACTTTTACGCTCGAATGATGAAAATTTGTTCATGGTGCTGTTTCCTTTCAGTTGGATAGGTTTTCTGTATGTTATGTTGCCTGATATTCGGATCTCTGTGCTGGGAAAACTAGGAATACTGGGAATACTAAAATAGATACCCATCGGTTCCTCTCCTGCCTCATGCTTCATCTCTACCACTTGTATTCGATGTATTTGCGTATGACATCGGCGAGATCGGCGATCTCTGTTTCCAGTTTTCCCTCCCGGGCAAGGATCTTTTCGACGCCCTTGCAGACCAGGAGCATGAGATCGGGATCGGAAATCTGATATTCATTGCGGATCTGCGGACAGCAGCGTTTGAACAGGGAATCGGGTCCGCGGCAGCCGGCGAATGATTTTTCAGCGGAACTCTTCCGGATCGGGATGCCGTAACGGAGGGTTGCGAGATGATCCTGGAATTTTTCCGACCAGAGGAAACGGATGATCGGCGCAATCAGATCGCGGTCGAGACTGCCGCGGCGGACCGCGAAAAGCTCGGTCGCCTGCATGGAAATGCCGGTGCGTCCGGGCGTATTCCCCGGAATCGGCAGGTAGAGCCAGCCGTCTCCCATGTCACCGGCAATGCGGCGGCGGGTCTGGCGGTCGATGATCATGACGGCGCAGTCGTTCAGAGGGATTTCCGGAGTGTCGGCGGGCGGATTCAGGAGCCGGGCGATGCGGAAGCCTTCGAGCGCTTCGGGGGAATCGAACCGCACGGTTTTCGAGTTTTGCGGATCAAACAAAGTGCCGCCGCAGCTCAAAACGAAATTGATCCAGAAGAACCAGATCGTGCGCCGGCTCAAAATCCGTTCCTGCGGGAATTTCTTCCGGAGTTTTGCAGTCAGCGCGGCCAGATCGGCGATCACCCAGTCCGGGGACGGTTCGGCGCATCCCGCTTCCCGGAGCATGCGGCGATTGAGCGCGATCAGGCGGGGCGAAAAAACAAATGGCAAGGCGATGAGCCGTCCGTTCGAGGTGAACGGCTTGAGCTGTTCCGCATAGAACGGTTTCAGATCCGGATAACATTCTTTCAAAAATGGCATCAGGTCCATGAACTCATCTCGGCGGGACTGGGCGAATACGGTCGTAGTGATTTCCAGCGGACAGTGCTGAAACCTGGTGGAGACATGCAGCTGGGGCAGCTCTTTTTCCATTTCCGAGCGGAATTTTTCCAGCCACGGGATCGGGTGTTTCGTGCGGAAAACCCGGAGGGAGCCGCGGATCTCGCGGTATTGCCATTCCGGTTCCACATAGAGGCCGGAACGGGGTTTCGCCAGCAGGATGCCTTCATTCACCAGTTTGTCGAGGGAATTCTGGACGACCGGGCAGGAAATCTTCAGCTCGTCGGCGATCTTCCGGAAGCCCGGCAGGCGTTTTTCCGGGGAAAAACTGCCGTCTTCCAAGTGTTCCAGCACATATTTGCGCACGGTTTCCGATTGTATATTCATGGCTTAGCCCTTCGGGTTTTAAATCTGACCAGGTCAGTTTGGAAATAATTTACAGCTCGGCGGCAGAATGTCAAGCCCGGGAAATAAAAAAAAAGATTTTTTCGATGGCGGCGGGAAGCCGGAAGCCGGTTTTACGGGCGGTCTCCAAACAGATAACGGATGTCGGTGTCGTGGAATCCGTAGCAGTCCAGCAGGAGTTCCGAGGCACTGAAAAGCACTTCGTAGGCATGAGCGGCATGCTGGTCGGAACCGATGGTGAATTTCACCCCGGCTTCGCGCCATTGGGCAAAAAGATTCCAGTAGTATTTGCGGCATGCTTCCGGCAGTCTTTTGGAATTCATGACCGCCAGGTTCAATTCGGCCGGCTTGTCGTATTCGAGCAGCGCATTCATGAGGCGGTCGTTCAACTCCTGCGGGATCTGCAGCAGCGCGTCGAAAACTATATGATCCGTATCGCGGTGATGATACCAGTCGCCGGCGGCGAGTTCGAGGGAGTCCCAGGGATGCGCCAGAATGGTCACCAGCGGATTTTTGACCAGTGCCATCATCTGGTCGAAATAATCCTGCGTGGCGGATTCGCGGTCCGGCCTGGAATAAAGCGGCCAGTGCACGCCGCCGATCACATACTCGATGCCCAGCGCTTCGATTTCATCTTTCGTGATGCCGATGCAGGGTTTGCTCCCGGCCGGACCATCGGCGAAACGCAGCCCGTAGACAGGATCATCGCCTTTTCTTTCGTAATTTCCGGCGGCGATCCGGGCGCATTCCCATTCCGAAACGGAACTGACCTCGATCCCGAAATGGAACGAGGCGGGCCGCTGGGCGCACAGGAAATCATTTCTGGCGCCCTGGATATCGCAGAGATTGTAATGGGTATGCAGGTGGTCGCTGAGCCCGAATTCGGTCATGCCGCAATGGAGCATTTCCTTCTGGATGTCCGCCAGCGTCGCGCACGCTGAATCACAGGAATGGTGGGAATGGATATGCAGGTTCTGTCTGATTTTCATGATGAAACCGTCCTTTATTTATGAAATTCCGATATAATATACACGCGGGAACCGGGCAGTTCAAGTTTTCCGCGGCATGACAGATTACGTTTTCTTATCAAAAGATTATGACATATTGCCAGCTGAAACCAATGAGGTCAGCCGTTTGGTTTTCCGGCACGATAAAATCCTGCAAGGTTTTGAGAAAATACCGTAACTGTTTACCGGCTGTTCTTCTTGAAACGGGGAGATCGGCATGTATATTGACAATGAACCGGAAATCGAGCTATGGAATCATCGGATGCAGACGGCATTATTCCGAATAGTACATGAGACGAGTTCCAGATATCTTCTACATGAAATTTGGCAAGAAAGGAATCTGATATGTCGGAAGGGAAAAAAATCGGAGTTGCCGTTATAGCCTGCGGAGCCCGTTCGAGAGGAGTGGTCTACAACCTGCTGAGGGACTCGCAGCGCGGCGTGGAAATTCTTGCTGCCTATGATCCCATAGACAGCATTGTGGATGAAGCCATGCGGGTATGGGATGTCGATCGGGCGAAATTCCGGAGATGTTCGAATTACATGGAGGCGATCAATACGCCCGGCGTGGAATGGGTCATGGTGTTTTCTCCGAATGCGTTCCACAAAGAACATATACTGGCTGCGTTCAAAGCGGGGAAACATGTTTTTTCGGAAAAGCCGCTGGCGACCACGATAGAGGACTGCCAGGAAATTTTCGAAGCGCATCGGAAGACGAATCTGCAGTTCGCCACCGGATTCGTGCTCCGCTATGCGCCGATGTATCAGAAGATCAAGGAATTCCTGGATTCCGGTACCTTCGGGAAACTGCTCAGCATCGAGGCTAATGAAAATATCGATCCGGGACACGGCGGCTACATCATGCGGAACTGGCGGCGTAAAACGGAACTGGCCGGTCCGCATATCCTTGAAAAATGCTGTCATGATCTAGATCTGATCAACTGGTTCTGCGGGTCACTGCCGTCGAAAGTTTACTTTGTCGGCACGAAAAATGTGTTCAAGCCGGCCAACCGTTTCATGGAGGAAAAATTCGGTAAAAACGCCTTCAACAACTGGGGCGGACACGACCAGATCGAAACGGCCTTCAACGATGACAACGACCTGATGGACACCTCGATGGGGACAGCCGTATTTCGGAACGGAGTCCAGGTGTCGTTCTGCGCGACCATGTGCAACGCGCTGCCGGAACGCAGGATGCGCTTCAACTGTTCCGAAGGGACCATTGTCCTGGAACTGTATGACCGCTCCATCAAATACCGGCGGATCGGCGACGAAGCGACTCATGTCATCCGTTACGGCGCCGACTTCCATGGCGGCGGAGATTCGCATATCATGAAAGAACTGTGGACGACCATGACCGAAGGGGTAAAACCGAAATGCAGCGGGAACGAAGGACTGGAAAGCGCGGTTTTCGCTCTGGCATTCGATCAGTCCGCGCGCGAAGGGAAAATCATCGACCTTGAGCCGGTCTGGAAAAAACTGAACCGGTGAAATCCAGCGCGTTCGGGACCTGATTTGCGAAATTTGACGACAGGATCAGGAAGGAACCGGATCGGACTTTTTTTTCATGATGCGGCTTGCAGAAATGCCGTAGCGGTGGGAAAACTGGGAGGAAAAATACTGCAGGGAACTGTAATTGAGCAAAGCGGCGACCTGTTTGACGGAATAAATCTGATGCATGAGCAGATCTCTGGCTTTTTCCATTTTCCGGTCGAGGAAATATTCCATGGGTGATTTCCGGAAACTGCGCTGAAATTTTCTGGTCAAGGTTGCGCTGCTGTAGCCAGTAGCGTGACACAGTTCCGGCAGCGTCAAATTCCGGGAAAGGTTCCGGTTTATATATTGCAGCGCGTCACGCAGATCCGGAGGCTGGGTCGATATTCCCGTCTGCGAGGACAATTCCATAAGCAGCCGGTAGCATTCCGCATTCGCATCACGGTAATTCTCCGGATCCATGCTCCGGCTCAGTTCGAAAAATTTATCAAAACTCCGGCGAACAGCTGCCGGGTCGCTCAGGGGGATGATATTGACCTGATCCAGACGGAGAGTTTTCAGGATGGAATCCAGCAGGGTGCCGCTGATCACGGCCGCATATTTTTCAGCGGAACTGCTCTTGCAGCGGATCTGATTGTCCGACTCTTTCCGGATCAGAAAAACTTCTCCCGGTCCGACGGTGAAAGTCTGTCCGTTCTGCGTAAATGCGAATTCTCCGCTCTGGGGAAATTCTATGGAAAATTCACTGGAATTGATTCTCCTGGTATAGGAATTGAGATACCATTTGTCAGCTCGCGCCGAACGGATATACAGGGGCAGCATACCGTCCGGCGGTGCACCGAACCAGAGGTGGATCCCCTGTCGGCCTTCCTGTTTTCTGCCATTGCCTTCAATAACGGCTTTTTTCCCTTCATATTCAAAAATATGCTTCATGGAATTTCACTTTCCGGGCAGTGATAAAATTTTGCAATTCATTGATAAAATAGCATAAGTTTTTTCGAATGCAAATGCTTTTATCTGCAAAAACGCAGATTATATTACTTAACAACAAGCTTGGATATTTCAGCCCAGACCGAATGATAAAAATGGAGAAATTTATGAAAACAAGGTTAATACTGTCAGCAATTTTGTTCTCAGTTTTTTCCCTGAGTCCCTGCGCTTTCTGCTCCGAAAACGTTCCTGATCCGGTAAAATCCGGCGATCAGCTCGTTTCCGGAAAAAAATACGGCGAGGCGGTCGTGAAATATCACGCCGCCCTCAAGCAGTCGGAAAAATCTTCCGGAAATGCGGAAATATATTACAAACTGGGGAAGGCCTATCAGCAGCTGAAAGAAGAAGGCGCGGCTGCGCATTATTTCCGGGAGGCCCTGCGCCACGCGGATAATCCGGCACGGAAAGTTCTCTATTATCAGGATCTCGCCGCTGCTTATCTGCGGGTCCGCGATTTCGCAGGCATGGCAGCCGTCCTGGATGCGGCGCTGCAGGATCCGGCGGTGAAGAAATTTGAAAAACGGCTCGAAAGTTTCCGGCAATCCCAGTACCGGAGCTGGATTTCCATTTTCATCGCGCAGAAAAAATATGACTCGGCTTTCGATCTTCTGGAAAAACAGAAAAGCCAGTTGACCCGGAAGATGTATATGCAGTTGTTTTGCCGGATCCGGCAGTCTCAGGCTCTGGATCTGATCCGGGAGAAAAAATATACGGAAGCGGAGGCTCTGCTGCGCAAGGCCATGGAACATGAGGGTATCGCATCGGATGCGGGAATCCACGCCCTGCGGAGCACCCTGATGACCGCGTTGCTCCAGCAGAAAAAAACCGCTGAAGCCCAGGTTTTGCTGAAGCAGTATTCGGAGAAAGACCGGGAACAATATGCCGTGGCCGTCCTGTTCGCCGATTTTTATGCCGCACAGAAACAATATGACAAATCGATTGAATGCCTGGCGGCGGTCAAAAAAGATGCCAATGCGCAGGCCAGGCGTCTGCGTTATTCGAAGATGTGCGATTACGCGCTGCGGAACCATGACGGGAAAAGCGCGTACGAATATTATCGGAAGGCCCGTGCCGCAGTCAATGGAAAATGGCGGATGCCGGCTTACGAAACCCGGATCAAAAACCTGTATCCCGACGCGGATATCAAATAACAGCTAAAAAGGAGAGACAAAGCCATGAATACAATTGTCGGAAAAGGATTGTTTCTGCTGTTCGCACTGTCCATGACGCTGGGCGCGGAGACGTTGAAACTGGACAATACCATGTCGGTCCAGCTGGATATTTCGCAGCCCATCCCCGCGGAAAAAACCGCCGAGGAAGAGCTGAACTGCTATCTGCAGAAAATCTTCGGATATTACGAAAAAGGCGGCAGCGGGGTGAAAATCGTCCTGCGTCACGATCAGACCATGGGAGAAGAGGAATTCCGGATCACCGCCAAAGACCGGCAGATCGTCATCACGGGGGGACGTCCCCGGGGCGTGCTTTACGGCGCCTATTATTTTCTGGACCGCAAGCTGGGCGTGCACTGGTTCACCCCTTACGCCGAATACGTTCCGGAATTCGATTCCAAAGAGCTGGAAGAATTCACTTACCACGGCAAGCCCGCCATCCGCATCCGCCTCACGCTCGTCTACTCGGATATCTACCAGCGGCGCTATGCCGCGCGCAACCTGATCCACCGCTCGGCGAACCGGTTGGTGCCGGATGAAAAATACGGCGAACAGCGCATCTTTTCACCGCCGCTGAATTGCCATGGGCTGCATCAGATCATTCCCGCTCACAAATACAATCTCAGCAATCATCCGGAATTCTTTGCTCTGCAGGACGGAAAACGGATCGACCCGCTCAAACGCGGCGGGTCCACCGATTACTGTCTGACCAATCCCGGCCTGATCGAGGCGACGGCCCGGGAATGCCGCAATTATCTCAAAGCGGCGCCGGATTCGAAATATATCTCCATCCAGGAAGGCGACGGCACCCGCGGGCTTTGTCAATGCGAACCCTGTCAGGCGCTGGTGAAAAAATGCGGCAACCGGGAATCGGCCCGCTGGATCTACTTTGCCAATCATGTCGGCGCCAAGCTGAAAGATGAATTCCCGAAGGTCAAATTCCTCGTGTTCGCCTACACGGCAAGCCGGCTGCCGCCGTCCGGGATCAAGGCCGAAGACTATGTCGCGGTCCAGTTCTGTGCCTGGGGCGGCAGACGCGGCCTCCCCTACGCCCACCCGAAAAACCGGCTGGGCCGCCAGATGCTCGACCAGATCCGCGAATGGCATTCCGTCTGCAAAAATCTCCTGCTCTGGGATTACACCTACACGTTCGGCGACCTCTGGCTCCAGCAGCCGGACATGCTCCTGAACATCGACAACATGAAAAGTTTTGCCGAGATCGGCGCGGACGGCGTATTCTGCGAAGACCAGGAAATGAGGGTGGTCAATGTGCATTACGGTTATGAGTTCCGCAACTGGCTGCTTGCACGCGCCATGTGGAATCCCGACGAATGCAACGGGGAAGAACTGGAAAAGACCTTCTGCAATGAATATTACGGTCCGAAGGCGGGCAAATACATCGCCGCCTATTGGAAGCTGCTGCGGGAAACCAACCGGAAACAGGGCTTCAGCGAGTTTACTCCCGGTGGCAGCCTCGGAAAACCCAAATTCGAATCCCTGGAAATCACCGTCCAGTCCAAAAAACTGCTGGATCAAGCCTGGGCCGAAGCCAAAGACGACCGCCGCTACCGCCGCCGCGTCTATGAAGCGACTGTTCCCCTCAAATACCGGTGTCTTATCGATTATGCCCACTTGAAGAGCATGGGCGTCCTCGAATACGCTTCCGCCAAGGATCTCGTGCGCGAACTCCGCCAGTACATCCGCGGCAAAAGCAAATCCATGATTTCATGGCTCCGCTACAAGCACACCCACCGCAATCTGAATGCGCTCGAAGGCACGGCCGAAATCAAGGCGACCGCCAGCCGCTCCTACGGCACCAAGCTCCCGAACAAGGCTTATGACAAAAGTTTCAACCGTTCCAACTGGCATGCCGGCACCAGTGCCGGATGGTGCCAGATCGAGCTCGGCGAAAAGATCCCGCTTACCAGGGTCACCACCGTATTCTTCAAACGGCCCGTCGTGATCGGCGGGTCGTACGAGGTGAAAGGCAGTTTCGACGGCAAAACCTGGTACTCCATCGTGCCCCGCCAGGAGATCAAATCCGATCCCGCGAAATTATGGGTTTACTCCGACGTTCAGCTCAAGGATCCGATCGAAGCCAAATTCATCCGCACCTATATCTATCGGTTGGATGTGATGATCCAGGGCAAACTCCGCAGACAGGACGCCCTGCTCACGGAACAATTATTCAACCTGCAGGAACTTCCGGAGATCCTTTCGGAACCCGCGGGAAAATAAAGGAGCTTTATGATGAAATGAAAATATTTTTCTCTGATGGAACTCGCACTGGTATTGTCGGTACTGATGCTGGGCATGGTAATGACCGTTTCGGCGGTGTCCCGCTGGAAACCCTCCCCGGCCATCCTCGCCTGCGCCGCCAACCTGAAAAAACTGGGCCAGGCCGCTTTCATGTATGCCGACGATCACGCCAAATTCCTCCCCGGCACCGGCGTCATGGAAAACAACTGGAAAATGAAGCTGTTCCCCTATCTGAAAATCGGCACTGCTCCGAAATGGGATCCTGCCGCATATTCGGCGTTTTACTGTCCCGCAGACAAAAATACTCCGCCCCCATACATGCAGGATGTCCCGGTTTACCGCGCCAAAAACAGTTATTGCGCCAACTTTTTCATCGTCGATTACGATCTGGAGGACAAAAATGGCGACTCGCTGTCCGGCGGACGCAACTTGAAAGATCTCTGGGGCCCGGATACCATTATCCTTTATGCGGAAGATCCTGAGGCAAAAAATATGGTCGGCCAAGGGGCCTCCGTCAGATGGAACCGGAAAGGTGTTTTCGAATATTCCGCCCGTAACAGCGAGCGCTGCCATGATCTCAAACGCAGCAATTACCTCATGCTGGACGGCGCAGTGGAATACAAGGCGTTCGAAGAAACCAACACGCCCGAAGACCTCTGGGTGATCCGTTACGGGAAAAGCTGGGATATTTTGAAATGAAGCCGGCAGAAAAATGACACCGAAACTGCGAAACATAAAAAATCAGAAGGAGGAACAAACGTTTTTTCATGGTCTTTGACTTTCTGAAAGATGCTGCGGGAATCGAGTCCGCAGCGGGGGTAAAACAATTTTTCAACAATCAGATGACGCCGGTTTTTATCGGCGCGGAGGTTAAAAATGTCAGATGGGAAAAAATGTCCGAAAAAGTCTCTTTTTACTTTGATAGAACTCCTGGTCGTGATCGCGATCATCGCCATTCTGGCCGGAATGCTGCTGCCCGCTTTGAACCAGGCCAGGTTGAAAGTGATAGCCTCGTCCTGTGCCGGCAATCAGCGGCAGCTGAGCCTTACGCTGTCCCTTTACGCTTCGGATTACCGCGAAATCATGCCGCTGCAGTATGGCGGCACCGGAGAATATATCAAGTGGCTGATCCTCGCCGGATATTTCAAGGAAACCAGCCTTGAAGGAGACTGGATTTCATTGAAGAAACTTCAGTTCCGCGGATGCCCGTATTTCCGCAGTAAAAATCTGGACGTCAGCAAAAATCTGAACAGCTGGGTATATGCCATTGCCTATTTCTGTTCTACGGATTACAAGCTGAAATTGGAACAATGCTGTCCCTACAAGGCGGTCACCGGCACTCCGAAAGATGCCTACGTCCTGCCTTTGAACCGGGTAAGCAAGCCGTCCCAATTCCCCTTGCTGTCCGAAGCGATGCATTCCGCCAACAGATACCAGGCTCCCGATGTCTTTTACAATACCGTTGCAGCCGGGTCCCGCAATGTGATGGTCCATTCCGGAAAAATGAATGTTTCTACCCTGGACGGAAGCGTTTCTGCTGTCGGGTCGACGGATCTGATAAAATATATCGATTATGCAGTTCCGAATGCTTCAGTGATTTCATACAATACGCTCCAGGGGCAGATCGTAAAACTTCGCTGATCCGGCGGAGTCCCGAACAGGAGACATTTTCCGATGAATGACTTACCCCAAATCTGGGATTACGGCCAGCTGCTGGCGTTTTCCGGCATGGATGGAACAACTTCGTTCGAGGACGGTTTGTGCATGTGCACCGCACGCGGCGCGATTGCTTTTGAATTGAAAAATGCCGATCCCGCCAGCCAGGCGATGATCCATTACAGCGGGAGCAAGCCGGAAAAAATCGAATCGACCGGGGATTTTTTCGGTTTTTATGCCGGGAACCGTATCTCGCGCGGCGTATTCTGCGATGCCTGGAACCTGCTTCTGGAAGGCGATTTCCGCTTTTCCTCGCTGGACCCTTATTACGAACTGCTTGAGAAAGACGGAAAATTTCTGCTGTCTGTAAAAGGCAAACTGCATCGCGAATTCCTGGATGAGCCTTTTGAAAAACAGGTCGATGCAAGATTGCGTTTCCTCCGTTCCGTCCCGGAACGGGAAGGGATTTCGGAAAACGCGCGGAAAACCATCTGCAAGGCCTTGTCCCAGCTGAAAACCCAGATTTATTCTCCGGAAGGGATGATAAAACATTACTGGAGCACCCCGGACCGCTGGCCGCATAAACAGATGTGGCTTTGGGATTCCGCCTTCCATGCCATCGGAATGAGGCATTACGATCCGGCGCTGGCGCGGGATCTGATCAGTTCGGTATTCGATCTGCAGCAGAAAAACGGGTTCATCCCGCTTTGCGGATGTCCTTCCTCGTTTTATCCGACCCGCACGCAGCCGCCGGTTCTGGGACTGGCCATGAAATTGGTCAATGAAAGCCGGCCTGCACCGGAATGGATCGCATCCCTGGCCCCGAAACTGGCGCAATTCATCCGCTGGATCATGGCGAACCGCGATACGGACGGCACCGGCCTGGTCGAATGGGCGGTGGAAGTCCATGCCGACTGCCGGAGCGGGGAAAGCGGCATGGACAATTCTCCCCGGTTCGATGACGGCGTCCAGCTGGATGCGCCCGATTTCAATGCGTTTCTGGCTTCGGAATGTGAAATCCTGGCGGATTTTCTGCCGGATCAGCGGGATTTCTGGCAGGGACATCATGACCGGATCTGCCGCCTGATGAATGAACGGCTGTGGAGTCCGGAGCATCGCCTGTATGAAGATTACGATCTGGTCCGGAAATGCCGGACCGGGATCCTTTCCAGTGCCGGCTTCCTGCCGCTGCTGTGCGGTGCGCCCGATGCGGAACAGGCGGCGGCAATGGCAGCTCACCTGACCGATCCGGAAACGTTCGGAACCCCTTTGCGGGTCCCTTCGATCGCAGCAAACAATACCGCCGCCTACCGGAAAGACATGTGGCGCGGTCCGGTTTGGAACAACATCAATTATCTGATCGCTCTCGGACTGGAACGATACGGGTTTCGCGAACTGGCCCGGTCCATTGTCCGCGACACCTGCCATGAACAGGAAAAATGGTATCTGGAATGCGGCACTTTCTTCGAATTCTATGATGACCGCAAAGAAGTGGAACCGCGGATGCTGGAACGGAAAGGAAAAATGCCCCCCGGCGAATTCCAGCCTTTGAAACAGCCGTTCCATGATTACGGATGGAGCGCCGATCTTTATCTGGAAATGATGAATCATCCAGAATGGAGGTAAGCCGGAACAGCCTGCCATTCCTCTTCCGAAACGAAATACCGCGGCATCAGACTGGGAAACCATTTGATGCCGCGGTCGTTTTTTTCCCGACATCATCGAGCCGGATTTCCCAAGCCGGCCGCCTTGACTTTTTTTCTGCGGAAAAATTTTCCGTATCAAGGATTAGCGGCATTTTTATTTGACGAACATCCTGAAAATATAAGGCATCGTTGTCGATGCGGAAAGGATGTCAGATACGATGACGCAGACTGTTGTATTGGGAAAGAATACGGGGATATTGTTGAGACGTTCGCGGGCGACTGCCGGCGGACAGAAGCTTTTTCTGGAAATCTTGTTTCCGGCGGGCGCGGTCCTGCCCGAAGCGGGAACCGCGGTGATGATCCCGCCGGGACGGAAAGGGATCGTGGTGCATTGCCGGGTCACGGGACGCAATGGGTCTTTTCTCCGGGTCATCGCGGCAGTCAGGCTGGCTGAACCGGTCTGACTCTTTCACTGTATCCCGGACTTCACTTTGCGGACGCCTCGCGTTCGAACTGAGCTCCATCCGGAGCAACGCCGAAAAATCTGGCCGCCCGGATCAGTCCGCGGAACAGGTTCTGGCGGCGGTAATAATGGCTGCCCAAATAAATCCCCGCGCGTCCGCCGTCGACCCCGCTGACCGATCCGTTCAGCATGACCGGACCGTCGGGAGGAATGATCTCTTTCCCGTTCACATAGAAATGCAGCATGCTGTCTTTCCAGGTCACAGCCAGATGAGTCCATTTTCCGGCTTCCGCTTTCGGCCCGAGGATGTGATGCTGCCGTGAACCGTCGTAAGCAAAAGCATACCAGCGGCCGTTGAAGATCCCGGCCTGGGTATAGCGGTTGGTGATGGCAACCTGACGGCCCCGGATCCCTTCGGGTTTGGCGAAACAGGAATATCCGCCTTCGGTCATGGAATATTTGACCGGAATGATATACCATGCGACAGAGGTTTTCCCGTTATAAAACAGAGCGTTGCCTTCCTTTTTCGTATCGGAAGTTTCGGCGCCTTCCCCTGCCTCGGAATAGAAAAACTGCGCGGGATTGCGGGATTCGCTGACCGAGGAACGCGACGGCTGCCGCCGGATCGGTTCCGCCGAAATCGGCTCATCCATGAAATTCACATTCCTGAGTTCGACAACCGCCGTTTCTCCAGGCGGAACAGTCAGAACGGCCTGATTGCCGTCCGTGCGGACCGGGAGATCCAGCCGAAGTTCCTTCGCGGAAGCGCCCGCAGGCAAGGTCAGTTTTACCTCCTGAGCATATTCCGGGAAAAATTCCTCTTTGGTGCCCATGGTGGGTTTGAAGGTGCCTTTATGGTTGAAAAGGATCAGTTTCCAGTCTTTTCCTCCCATCTTGTTGAAGCAGAAATGAATATCGCCATCCACGCCGACCGGGAGCACTTCGGACTGGATTTTCCGGAGCAGCGCCGCGATCAGCGGCAGGGGGATCTTGGGATTCTTCTGATTGAGGAGGTGATACGGCGTGGTCAGGATCACATGTCCCCGCCCGTTCCGGAACCGGGTCACCAGCGGAAGTCCGCAGGAATCCTGCAGCAGGACTTCGGCTCCATCCGGGGTGACTTCCATGATTTTCATCTGATTGGAAAGCCGGAATTTCCGGGAGAGCCGGACCCCGGCAAAACTTTCATCGATCAGGTTCATCTGTGCGGAGTTGATGATCAGGGTGCCTCCGGCGCGGACGTAATTCTTCAGATTTTCGGAAAGGCCGGACACGGGGCGGATATCTCCGAGCAGCATGACCACGGGATATTTTCCGAGTTCCGCTTCGGTCACCGCTCCGGACGGGGCATTGGCAAAGAAACTGTCGTAAATATCTCCGAACTTGGAATTCCGCATTCCGTTGCTGCGTTCTTTCATCTGCTTGAAATTTCCGATCGGCGGATCAATGGTATCCAGAATATGTTTCAGCAGGTAATCTCCGTCTTCATAAGGATACATGTACCAGACATTCCACTGTTTTCCCCGTTTCCACTCCCAGTTTCCGTAATAATAGTCATTCAGCAGGAGGACCGGGGCATAGAATTCGCCGCGGGCTCCTTCGGGACGGACGATCCAGTCGTATGCGTCCTTGAGCCGTTTTCCGTTTCCGGTCAGGCTCCAGGTCCGGTCCGGATTCTGGCGGGCAAAACCATAGATCGGAGTTTCGAATTTCTGCAAATTGACACCTTGATAATAAGCCAGCAGGATGATGCGCTGATGATAGGACGGGGAAACGCCGAAATCCTCTCCCGGATGCCATGGCTGCTTCTTCGCCAGTTTCAGCGCCTGCGCTTCCGTAAAACGGCTGCTGGCATAAGTCGCTTCCCCATACGTAGTCTGATAAAAACCCCACGGACGGCTGTACTGCCGCGCTCCGCTCCGGTTGAACAGCATCAGGTTCCGGTTCGAAAAGATCGGATTCTCGTTCATGGCCTCCGCCACACACAGGTTGGTTCCCCATTCATAGTAATACGGCATGGTGGAAAGGCCGCCTTCAAGCATATTCAGGGGGCCGAACACCTTGAGGTAGCGCGCCCAGTTTTTCCGCAGCGTCATTTCCGCTTCATAACGGTTCCGGTCATAAGTGGAAACGATCGATCCGTCCTTTTCCAAAGCCTCGCGGAACCGCTTCGGATTCATCCGGTGCTGGTAGAAATTGGCGCTGACCTCGCCGACGGTTTCGGGAATGAAATTCGGATATTTCGCCCGGAATCTCAGGACCGATTCCCGGTCAACATTATCCAGGGAAAGCTCCGCCTGTTTGCCGCGGAATTTGAAGGTATGGGTGAACGGTTTCCCTTCCGTAATTTTCTGCAAGGCGGGGGAAAGATCGCCCGCCTGGTAGACCACCTGGCAGGTCATCCCTTTCAGCCGAAGTTTCCCGCCCGGAACCGGCCGGAGCAGATCCAGCGTATAAGAATCGATTTTCCGGATACAGGAGGATTCCAGCTCTTTTCCATTTGACCACGCTGAAAGTTCTTTGATCCCCAGATTCTGCTGCCGGGTGCGGATCACGATCTTTTCCACCGGATGGTCCGAACTCAAGGTCAGCTCGATTTCAAACGGAACGCCTTTGTGGCTGTCGCGGAAATCTTTTGTGGATCCGATGATCCAGCCGAAGGTTTTCCGGTTCCCGTCATGACAGAATTCCGGCTGATAAAAAAGGGTATCCGGTTCCGGCGAAGAAAAAACCATCTTCGCGTCGGCGGTATGGTTTTTTCCGTCCTGAAAGATTTCAATTTCACTGATCCCGGTACGGCGCGGGATCGGGGTCCTCTTCCAGGGGGTGCCGATTTCCGTCCATCCGGCATCGCGGACAAAACGTTCCTGCGAAACCCCCTTCATTTCGCTCCATTGGTATGGCAGCATGATCCAGTAATCCCGGCCGCAGAACTCATGGCGCGGCCATTTCACCTGAACAGCCGCCGCGGGACGGGCCACGACCGGAGACGAGATCAAATTACCCTCGGAAGCAGACACCGAAACCGCCGCCAGCAGACCGGACATCCATGCCGCTGTCAAATAAAACCTTTTCATACCATGTCCTCCTGTTCTGTTTTCAGCCGGCTGAAAAAATCAACATCGCCGATCTCATTTCATTCCGTCGCATTTTCGCTGAAACGGAACGGCGGGGAAACCCGCGCCGTTGTAAAGATTGCAGACCGGGTTGTTCTGCCAGGCATATTTCACTTCGGCGGGAAGGGGAACCTTGCCGGACGAAACGACTACCGTATCCCCATCGACAACAGCTTCATCCGCCCAGTGCCAGACCCCATCTGCGCCGCACAGGGCAAACCCTTCCAGCTGCGTATTCGGAGAGTTGCGGAGCGTTTTCCCCTTTTTCCCTTTCCTGATGGAAATGTCATATTCTTCGGGCACCGGCCTGGCTTTGAGTCCGCCGTATGCATCCTTGAAAGCGATCCGCAGTTTGCCGCCTTCCCGGACGACCTTTTCCACAGACGGACCGCAATCCGGAATTTTTTTCCCGTAAACCCGGTTCAACGCCAGCGCTCCCAGCCGGACTCCGGCCGGATATTTATCCCGGGGATGGATATCGGCCTCCTCGCCCGTATCCACCAACACTGCCTGTCCCGTATGCGGCAGATCCAGCACCGCGGTCTGTGCCGCTCGGAGTTCCGCCCAAAAGCTTTTTTCCGCCGGATCGGCGCTGCGTTCACGGTAAGCCGGCAGATTGCACCAGAAAAACGGCAGTCCGGGGTCTTCAAAACGTTTCCGCCAATCCAGGATCATCGCACGGAACAAGGCAGCGTATTTTTGCGGTTCTTTGGAATTGGCTTCCCCCTGATACCAGATCACTCCGGTAAGGCGATAAGGAATCAGCGGATTGATCCGGGCATTGAACATCATCAGCGGAAGACGGTATGGCTTTACCTTGGCTTTTTTCGCCGTCGCCTGTGCTTTTGCATCCGGAACCAGTTCTTTCAGGGATTCTTCGCTCATCCAGGATTCGATCCGCGACGCCCCCTGAACCGATTGAATCAATCCGACCGGTCCGATGTTGTTTTTCAGCAGTTCACGGGCGAAAAAATAAGCGACAGCGGAAAATGTTTTCAGGGAGCCGGCATCGGCATAAACCCAACGTCCCCTACAGTTTTTTTGGGGTTCCGTATTGCCGGGAGCCGACACGTAAAAGCGGCGGAGCCGCCCGCCGGGAAGATTTTTGAGTTCTTTCTGGAAGCTGATCTCCGAGCCCATCGTAAAGGCCATATTCGACTGTCCGGAACAGAGCCAGACTTCTCCCGCAACTACATCCTTTATGACTTTTTCGTTCACCCGCAGTTCAAAAGGAGTTTCCGGCGCATCCTTGAGATTCAGGTCTACTCGCCAATTCCCGTCTTTTCCCGCCACCGTTTCCGCTTGCCGGCCATTGTATGATACTATGATCTTTTCCCCTGGAGCCGCGGTTCCGAAAACCGGAACCTGCTCCTTCCGCGCCAGCACCGCATGATCCGAGAAGACCGCAGGCAGTTCAACCGCACCGCACAATATCCCGGAAGAAAACATTCCGGCAAGAACAATCGCAAGTTTCATTTCATTTTCCTTTCTGAAAAACATTGCCTTTTATTTCAATGAAACGGACGGAATCCAGTTGTCGGCATCTCATGCTTTTTTTGAGTCGATTCCGGGCTCAGTCCACAAACCATTTTTTGTTCGGGCACTCCGTTATCCGGCGGACTCCCACATGCCCGTCGAAGAACAGGGTATTGGCGGCATCTTTATGCGGAAAACGGTGACACTTCTGATAACCGGTGGGAAGGGTTTTCGTCTGGGAGTGGTTTTCCATATTCTGTCCCGAGTATTTCCTCCAGTAATCGATGGCGCGGGTACCATCCTGCTTTGTTTTAGCGAATCCCCATGAGTTGGCTTCCGACATCAGCAGTTTTCCCGAGGGATTGGGCGGCGCGGTTTTGAAGGCGCCGTAAACACCGGAAGCATCCGTGTTCTGATCTTCCTCGGTTGCCATGCGGAGCACCCGTCCATAGCTGAAATAGATATATGACAAATTGCCGCTTATGGCATTGTCGCTGGACGCGAAACGAAACGCATTCGGACACAATTTGGAAATGCTCCAATAATAGGTATCGCGGCTGAGTTTCTGGCCGCAGTAACTTTTGTATGTATCATTCCGATCCCAGGTAAAGTTGTAATGTCCGTTTTTGGTGGGGACCATCCAGCCGTGATCATGCTGATAGGCATATTCTCCAACGCCGAACTGTTTCAGATTGGAGATGCAGCTGGAAGACTGGGCGGTCTTTTTCGCCTGATTCAATGCCGGCAGCAGCAGTCCCGCCAG
>JAZUCR010000658.1:0-3793 GCA_045639225.1 Victivallales bacterium | reverse complement strand
CCAACTCTTGAAAAAAGTCCGGTTCGATGCTAATGTAATGAATCAGTTGATTGTTCATGTTACTCCTTTGGTCTGGCGTAAAATGAACTTTCAGCTGACTTTTTTCAAGTAATTTTAATTTTTTATTTTGAAATTACCTCATGGTGAATATATTTTTTTCAAGATAAGCAACCGTTTTTTTTGAGAAAAAGCGGGCGGTGCGCGAGTCAAGGTGCCGGTGGACTGCCGGGATGGCGCGAACCGATGGACCGCGTGGACACTGTGGACATGGCGGACAGACGCGCACAACGTGTAACGGGCGAGACCACGGGATGGGTTCAGAACGGAAATTCGCCAGTTCCCAGATCCTCCGTTTCGGCCGGCTGGGGATTGGACATTGCGCCCCACGGTGCCGAACCGAACGGACAGAGTATCTCCGCCTTGACCCAGTCCCGGTTGTTCTCGGAAGTTATGGTCTGCGAATCGGAAAAAATTTTCAAAACCTTGCCGTTTTTCTCCTGAATGATCCCGGCGTAAAGCAGACCGCAGGGTGCGCCTCCGCCGTCTGCGGCTTTGATCAGAACAGTATTTTTTCCCGCTTTGAAAAATGCGGCCAGATCGCGGAATACCAGCCTGTTCCATGAGTTTCCTTCCATGACCAGCCGGTCATTGACAAAAAGACGGTAACAATCGTCCGCAGCGCAGAAAAACAACGCTTTTTCCGGTGCGGTTTCCAGCGTGATTTCCCGTTTGAACCATGCTTTATGGTTGATGGTGCGGCTTTTGCCCGGATACCAGATCCAGTTGGCATTACGGTAATCGTCGGGCAGGTCCAAGGCTGCTTTCATGCGGTGTGTTGCCGGGATTTTCAGTTCGGGCGGCAGTTCTTCCGCAGTGCTGTAAATATGCACATCATATGCTTTGAAGGAATCCTGAAAACGTCCTGAAACAGGAGTGATTTTCCGGTTTTCAAAAAATACGTTCAGTGTTTTTTCTCCCGCATGACTGAAGCTGACCGCCAGTTCCTTTTTACTTTCGTTTACGGCAATATACCAGTCGGAACCGTTGAGTTTTTTGTGGAGGATCCTCACTTCCGGCGGAGATGCTTTCAATCCTGCCGGTTCAATGGTTTCCGCTATAAAAACCGGAGACATTTTCCGCAATTCCCAAACTGTTCTACCCAGCTGCCGGACAAAGTCCCAGTTATCGCTTCCCGAATTGATGCCCCACCAGAAAAGGCCGGTCGCACCATGCACAACGGCATCGTACGCCATAAAGCGGCTTTGATGTTCCGTTGGATAGACCAGAGGTTTTTTGGTGATTGCACCCCATGCGAATGCCTGCAGGGTCATCCAGACCGGTTTGCGGTCATATACGACCTGGCGGCAGATATCCGTGTATTTCCCGACTGAGGTCATGTTTTTGTCATTTAAACCGGAATGGGGATTGGGTTCAGGTACGGGATAAATGTCCACTCCGTAAATATCCCCGGCCGCGGCATACGACCGGTTTGCCCGGATCTCTCCGCGCGGCGCTTCGTTCAGCATAATGGGTCGGTATGGATCGATTTTGCGGATATAATCATATGCCTTGACCAGTTTTTCACAGGGAAACCCGCGCCATGCCGGTTCGTCGCTGATGAAGTATCCGATCAGCGAGGGATGCTCCTGTTGTTTTTTCATTGCGGCACGATATTTCTTATCCCAGCGGGCAAAGTGGGCTTCATCCTTGAAATTCGGCAGTCTTTCCATGACAGTCATCAGCACCATCATGCCGTTTTCCGCAAAATCGTCCATCTGTTCCGGATAAGAAACCTTGGCAATGTTGAATCCGCATTCGGCAATGATCTTCGCTTTTTCCGCATTGGATTTCGGTCCTTTGACACTCCAGACGCCCAACGGGAAAAACGGTTTTCCGTCGATCAGCATGACGCGGTCTTTCCGGAAGGAAATCTCCCGTTTTGACGGCGGATTCACCCGGAACGGCAGGGAAACCGAGGCGAGGTCTTTTCCTGACGCGTCTTTTGCCGTGACTTTGACCGGATACGTCCCGTATGCGGATGGAACGTCTAGTTCAAATGAAAGGGTGTGTTTGATCTCGAAAGTTTTTCCGTTGAAACGGACCTGATAGACTGCCGCATCCGGGACCGTGTTGTTGACAATGGTGAATTTCGCTTTCCCGACCTTCCGGTTGGCGGAATAGACTCCGCTTCGGAAAGAGAACGGCGCATCAACCAGCAGTTCCAGCGGCGGGACCGCCTGTTTCACCTCGGCCAGCTCGACATCGTCGAAATCCACGCAGTAGGGTTTCCTTGCTTCCAGCAGGATTTCCGCCGTGCCGTCGGCCGGAGCTTTGAATACGATGGACTTTTTCTGCCAGGAATCGAAACTGTCCAGCCAGGTTTCCGGAGTCAGCGATTTGCCGTTCATCACGACCGAACCGCGGAACCAAACAGCATTCTGGGAATCTCGGTGTGTTTTGTCGCTGCCGCCACGTACCTGATAGCGCAGTTCATAATAACGTCCTTTTTCCAGCTTGATTCCTTTTTGCAGTGCTTGTGCCGGCTGTTCCCTGCTGTTCAGTTCCAGAATTTTCCCGAGGGAGGTGCCGGAATCTACGATCTTGCCCTGTCGGATCTCCCATCCCTGATTTCCAGCGGAAAAACTGCCGTTGCTCAGTGATCCGGCAGCAGCTTTGACGGATGGATTCTGGATCAGCACTTCGCCCTGCCCTTTGACCCGAAGTCCCAGATACGGACGGACCTGAAAATCCTTGAACTTGAAGCGAAAAGAAATATCCTGCCACTTGTCCGTGCCTTTCCGCCACGGCGAGGCGTAGGTCTGCCAGGCCGGTTTGGAACTTTCGAGAAATGCGGAGAACTGACTGGTTGACGGTCCTTTGACCTTTGCTGAAAAAATGTATTCCCGATTCGCCTGCAGCTCGATGCCGTGCTGAAGCACCAAAGCCATTTTTCCGTCCGGCAGCCCAGACATTTTCAGATATCTTCCGGATTTTCCCTCAACTAGGGATGCATTCACACCTTTCCGGATGTTCCACCATTTCGGCTGTCCGTCCTTTCCGGTTTCGCAGAAATCGCCGTTCCGGATCAGATCAGTATCGCCTGGCTCGACTTCCGTCAGTTCCAGTCCTGAAATATGCAGAATCCCAGGCGCTTTCACGCGGCAGACCAGATAGGGCAGTTTGTCGAGCTTGTCGAAGGAGATTTTTCCGATTCGGAAACTCTGCCAGCCGCCGTTGCCTTTCAGCAGACCGGTGGAAATCGTTTTCCACGGCGCATTGCATTCCAGATAAATCGAAGCCTGAGTTCCCGCCTCGGTTTTGAATTTGCCTTTCAGCAGATATGTCTTTCCTGCCTTGACAGGGATCCCGTGCTGGGTCCAGCTGTACCATTTTCCCGCTTCCGGTCCGGTCAGGGAAATGGCATTTTTACCATCTGGTCCGGTAACAACTTCTCCAACCGCATTTTTATTCAGGAGCCAGCCTTTCGGTAATCCGCTGCCCATGCTCAGCTCAAACTCAGGGTTCCGAATCAGATTTTCAGTGGCGGAAATCATTCCGAATAAAGCGCAGATCAAGCTGGCTGAAAACAACTTTTTCAGATTCATGAATACCTCCGTTTTTTATGGGTCAGAATTTTTGCCATCCGCCGGTGTTGCCGATATAAATCCTGGAAACCGTGAGTCCGGAACACTACTGTCCGGTAAAAAATACCGGGATTGATTGTTAAAGTCGGATTCTGCGCTATATTAAAGGTGTCTAAAGTCTTTAATTTGAGCGTAGGAGATCCGACAGT
>JAZUCR010000657.1:0-6044 GCA_045639225.1 Victivallales bacterium | reverse complement strand
GACATCTTCTTGTTGTCCACCGTCAGGTGTTCGCAATGCAGCCAGTAGTTCACGAATTTGCAGCCGTTGGCCGCTTCGCTCTGGGCGATCTCGTCCTCGTGATGCGGGAACATGTTGTCCACCCCGCCGGTATGGATATCGAATGTCTTGCCCAAGTATTTCATGCTCATCGCGCTGCATTCGAGGTGCCAGCCGGGACGTCCGTCGCCCCACGGACTCGGCCATTTCACATCGCCGTCGGGTTCGCTCCAGGCTTTCCACAGCGCAAAATCCGCCACGGAGTCCTTCTCGTATTCATCGCTGTTGATCCGCACCCCGGCGCGCTGCTGTTCGCGGTCGATCCGCGCCAGCTTGCCGTATTCCGGGAATTTGTCGATCGAAAAATACACCGAGCCGTCTTCCGACTGGTAGGCGATCCCTTTTTTGAACAGGATGTCGATCATCCGCTGCATTTCCTGAATATGCCTGGTCGCTTCCGGATAATGTTCCGCCGGTTCGATCCGCAGGGTTTTCAGGTCTTCGAAGAACGCGTCCTTGTATTTCCGCGTGAAATCCTCCAGCTTCAGGCCTGCCGCTTTGGAATCCCGGATCGTCTTGTCGTCCACGTCCGTCAGGTTCATCACCTGCGTCACCTGATTGCCGAAATATTCCAGCGTCCGGCGCAGCAGATCTTCGAACAGATAGGCGCGGAAGTTGCCGATATGGGCATAATTATAGACCGTCGGGCCGCAGGTGTACATCCGCACCTTGCCCGGCTGGATCGCGGTGAATTCCTGCAGTTCCCGCCCCAGCGTATTGAAAAATCGCATTTCCTTCTCCTTGATTCGGTTTCCCGGCAGCTCCTGCGCCGCCTATAAATTTTATTGAATGGATAAATTTACACCCGTTTCCCGTTTTTTTCCACATGGAAACCCGACTTTTTCCAAAAAAACCCCGTCCAATTCCGTTTTTCTTTCCTTTTCCCCTTGCCAAATCGCGTTTTTCAGATTACATTACCCGGAACAACAGGAGATTTTTTATCATGCTTCAGATTCTTGCCGCCACATCCAACCAGCATAAAGTGACTGAATTCCGTTCCGCTTTCACTCCCGTTCAGGAAAAAATCCAGATCATCACCCTCCGCGATATCCCTTCGTTCACCATGCCCGAGGAAAACGGGACGACCTTCGAGGAAAACGCGATGATCAAGGCCAAAGCCGCTTCCGCGTTCGCCGATATGCCCGCGTTCGCCGATGATTCCGGTCTCGAAGTCGCCGCACTGGACGGCGCTCCCGGCATATTTTCCGCCCGCTATGCCGGCGATCATGCCTCCGATGCCGACCGCATTGCCAAACTCCTGCACGAACTCGAAGGCAAGGAAGCCCGTCAGGCGCGTTTCGTCTGCGCCGTCGCTCTGGCTTACCGCGGCACCGAAGTCCAGTCTTTCCGCGGCATTGTCAACGGCACGATCCTGCTTCAGCCCCGCGGCTCCCATGGTTTCGGCTACGATCCGGTATTCGTTCCGGACGGCTACGAACAGAGTTTCGGCGAACTCGGCGCCGAGATCAAGGACAAGATCAGTCACCGGGCCCGCGCTCTTGAACAGCTCGTGGCTTTCATCAAAAAAGAACTTGATTCCATGGACGATTTCGAATTCGAATGAGCCTGAAACGGATCTTATTGTTTCTTATCCTGCTGCCCGCCGCCCTGACCGCGGCGGAGACTTTTTCGTTTGTCCGGCCCGTCAGGACGTCCGATTCCTTTCTGTGTTCGCTCCTCGTCAAACAGTCTTCGCAGTATTCGTTCTTCGTTCCGGGAAATGAGCAGCCGGTTGTCAAGCTCAGTTCCGTGCAGGCGGATTTTTACGGTTACCTGACCGTCCGGCAGGTCAATCCCGTCGGCAATCCCGACCGGCTTTCGATCCGTGCCGACCGGTTTTCCGGTTCGGTCAACGGAAAGCAGATCGAATCGGACCTGGCGTCCGGCACCTGGATCGATGCGGACCTTACCGGGGGCAGGGCGGTGTTTTCCGTCGAAGGCAAACCGCTCGCTGCCGACCTGCAGCTGCTGCTGGCGCATCTTTTCCCGCCGGCGTCGACCTTTACGCTGGCCGATCTGACCGGACCTTCCCGCATTCTGCCGAAACCCGGCGAAGGCTGGAAACCCGATCTGACTGCGTTCATCAAAATGCTGGCGCGCCGCCGGATCCAGCTGCCGCCGTCATCTTTCCGCAGCGGGGTCACCTACCATGGCCCCGAACGGGTCGGCAAATTCCACTGTCAGAAATTCGGCATTCTGATCGAGACTGCGAAGTTGACCGATTATGATTGCCGGTTCAAGCTGACCTTTTCGTTAGCGCCGTCCGGCCCGCCGGCCCAGATGGTGCGTGAAGTCACGGAAGTGATCCGTCAGGTTCTCCGGTCCGAACAGCCGTTTGCCGCTGGCACGCGGATCGAGCTGCTCAATCAGGACCGGACGGAAAGCACCTTATTGCCGGTCGAGGTCATTCCGCCGCTGAAAAAAGCGAAAAACCCCTCCCATGCCTGGGAATCCCTCCTGCAGTGAGCTCCGAGCAGTTTTCCGCAGTGTGTTCAGCTGTCGCTTAATTCCGCGTTCTCCGTTTCCTCTGTATCCTCCGTTTTCTCCGTATTGTTCGCGAACAGAAACTTCCCCGACGCGACTGCCGACTCTCGAGATACCGAACCCCGCTTGTTTTTTGCCTGATGTGAAAAAACAGCCTTTTTTTTCCGAAAAAACACCATGTCGGACATTAGGCGTCCGGGGTCCGATGGTAAATTGTTTTTGAAAAATGCCTTTAGGTCTTGACAGAAGCAGAATTTCAGTGTATATAATACTTATGTTCAGTAATGGTTGAGAGCACGAATTTGTGGATTTGGAACACGCTTTTTGGGAAAGAATGTTATGATTTATGCACATAGCCTGAAAGAAAAACCGGAATCTGCCTGGCAGCCTCTCTCCGAACACTCCTGCAATGTATCTGGAATTGCTGAAACATTCGCAAAACCTTTCCATTCCGCAGCGTGGGCAAAGTGTCTTGGCCAACTTCATGATGCAGGCAAGGCGCGTATTTCTTTTCAGAACTATCTGAAGGCCAGCAATCAGATTGAAACAGATGGCTTCGGCTATGGTGAACATTCCCACTCCGGAGCTGGCGCTTGCTGGTGCTATCAGAACCTGGGACTTGCAGGCCGTATCTTATCATACTGTATCGCCGGGCACCATGCCGGGCTTCCTGACTGGATTGGAGGTGAAACTCCCAACGGAGCGTTGCTGTATCGTCTCCAACAGGATAAGGACATTCTGCAGGAAACACCGGTTCGCGAATGGTTTCAGCAATACAATCTGCAGGAATGGATTGGAAAACTCCTTCCCCCGTGGAAATTTCGTAATAGTTCAGAACCGTCTTTTTGGATACGCATGCTGTTTTCCTGCCTGGTGGATGCAGATTTCCTCGATACGGAATATTTTATGGATCATGAGCGCAGCCATGCAAGAATGCTGTGGGAAGATTTAACCCCGATTGCAAAACGTTTTTTTGCAGAACTGGACAGAATTCAGTCACAAGTATCCGACACCCCGGTCAACCGAGTCCGTTCCGAGATTCGCGAAGACTGCGAGCAGGCTGCTCTTGAGAAGCCCGGCCTCTTTTCATTAACCGTTCCGACTGGAGGTGGAAAGACCCTCTCCGGAACGGCATTTGCTCTTCGCCATGCCCTGAAATTCGGGAAAAAACGGATCATTTACGTTATCCCATACACTTCTATCATTGAGCAGACCAGCGATGTGCTGCGACGATTTGTCGGTGAAAACAGCGTTCTTGAGCATCACTCCAATTTTGCCCCGGAAAAGGAAACTTTGGTCTCACAACTTGCCTCGGAAAACTGGGACGCTCCGATCATTGTGACTACCAGCGTTCAGTTTTTTGAGTCCCTTTATGCCTCATCGCCGGGAAAATGCAGAAAACTGCACAACATTGCAGACAGCGTGGTTATTCTCGATGAAGTCCAACTCCTTCCGAAACACCTGTTGATCCCCTGCTGCGAAGCGATCCGCCAGCTGTCGGAATATTATGGAACTACATTTGTGCTTTCCACTGCAACACAGCCTGATTTGAAACTGGAGAATGTGCGGGAAATTATAGCACCCGAACGTAACCTCTATCAACGATTGAAAAGGACGGACGCAGTTTTTCCTGAAAATATTGATAACCGGCGTTCGTGGGAAGACATTGCAGAGGAAATCAGCAGCTATCCTCAAGTTCTCTGTATCGTTAATACAAGGAAAGACTGTCGGACGCTTTTCAGCTTGCTGCCCGAAGGAACCGTTCATCTTTCAGCTTCCATGTGCGGTGAGCACCGATCGAAGACGATCAAACAAATTCGGGAAAAACTGAATAGAAAAGAACCGGTCCGCGTCATCAGCACCCAGTTGGTCGAAGCAGGAGTCGATTTCGATTTTCCCGTCGTTTACCGTGCATACACCGGGCTGACATCTATTGCCCAGGCGGCAGGACGATGTAATCGGGAAGGACTTTTGAACGGGTTAGGAAAAATGGTCGTTTTCCTTCCCCCGGAACCGGCTCCCCCAGGCGAGTTGAGGAAAGCGGAAGATGCTTTGACCGATATGCTTCAGAGTCCCTCCGGGATCTCTATGGATCTGCCATCGGTCTTTCCTGCTTTCGATCAAATATTCACGGATAAAATCAATGTTCATGGCGAGGATTTTCAAGCATTGCTGGAAGAGAATGCCCGCGATTTTCAATTTCCGTTTCGGACCGCGGCCCAGCAATTTCAAATGATCGATGATCAACACTCTGCGCCCGTGATCGTCCGCTATGGAAACAGCTCGGTGTTCATCAATTCCTTGCTGGCTGTTGGACCGAAAAGAGATATCATGAGGAGACTTCAGCGGTTTACGGTCAATATTTCGAAAAGAATTTGTGATGAAATGTTGGAAAAAGGGATGATTTCCGAGCCGTTCCCCGGAATTTTTGTTCAGGAAGATCCCGCCTGTTATCAGGAAGATTTTGGGTTCGACCTTTTGAAGAATGAATGGTCTGCAGCAGATTTGATAATATAATCTGAAAGGATATGGGTTATGAAAGGTTTTTGTGTTGAGGTTTCCGGCCGTTTTGCCTGTTTCACTCGTCCGGAAATGAAAGTCGAACGTGTCAGTTATGATGTGATCACTCCATCTGCCGCGCGGGCAATCTACGATGCCATTTTCTGGAAGCCGGCAATTCGCTGGAAAATCAAACGAATCGATGTCCTCAATCCGATTCGCTGGACCTCGTTCCGCCGGAACGAAGTCAAATCTATTGCCTCGCCCAAAAGTTCGGGAATTATCATCGAAGAAGACCATTTGCAGCGAGCGGGGCTCTTTTTGCGGGATGTCCGCTACCGCCTTTATGCAGAATTCGAATTCATACCAGTGGAGAAGCGCCAGAAAACCAAACATTCTCAACCGGAACGGAGCAAGGATTCTGAAGAAGATTTCCCCAACCCACAGGATGAAAATGAGGCAAAGTATGCTGCCATTTTCGACCGCCGGATACGGAAAGGACAGTATTTCATGCACCCGTATCTCGGCTGCCGGGAGTTTTCCTGCGATGAGATCCGTCTCGTAGAAGAACCGGAACGGGAAGAGCAGCAGCCGATCCACGAAACCCGGGATCTTGGATTTATGCTTTACGATCTTGATTTTTCCGATCCGCAAAATATCAAACCGATGTTTTACCGGCCGAAAATGACGGACGGCGTGATCCTGGTTCCAGACATTGAATCCGAGGAGGTGTACCGATGATTCTTCAGGCGTTGAAAGATTATTATGACCGCAAGGCTGCGGATCCCGACTCCGGAATCGCTCCGCCGGGTTGGGAGAAAAAGGAACTTCCATTCCTGGTTGTTATCAGCGACGACGGGAAATTAATCAATCTGGAAGATACCCGGGAGTTTATCGGAAAGAAGAAAACGGTGAAGTCTTTTCTCGTTCCCAAAGCAGTGAATCGTTCCAGCGGCGTCGCTGCCAATTTTCTCTGGGATAAT
>JAZUCR010000656.1:0-2522 GCA_045639225.1 Victivallales bacterium | reverse complement strand
TATACCGGGCTGATCGGCGGGGTCATCAGCAATCTGATTCCCGAGAGCAATGCCGGATTCATCCGCGCACTGCAGTCCAGCGGAGTTCCGTATGTCCTGCTGGGCACGCCCCAGATCCCGGCCGTTTCGATCCGGGTGGCGCACGGCATGCCCCCGTCTCTGCTGCAGAAACTGATCCGGCATGCTCATGCCAGAAACTGTTATCTGCACCGGATGGTCGGCGGTGAACATCTGCTGGCGCTTTACCGGAAAGGAAGCCAGCCGGCATGGGATATCCCCGTTTCGCCTGAATTGACCGAAAATCCGGAAAATCTGATCCTCAGCTACGGGGTGGAATTCTACTGGATGCTCAAGAGAAGCATGAAGGTCGCCAATCCGGGCATCGTCGAGGAAAAAGGATTCGAATATCTGATCCCGCCGGGAGTGCCTTACATGCTTTCCGTCGGCGATGCATTGGTGGGGCGTCCCGCCCGCGCCGCGGCTATCCTGGCCGATTGGATGAAACGCGGGATTGTGCCGCCGTCCGAGGTCATCACCATTCCCATGCACAAGGATTTCCAGCTGTTCATCTAAGAGAGCTCAGCATTATTATTCCGGAGGAAAAATCATCTTCCGAAGAGAAAACGACCCCGGCGGAGCGGCAAGCTCCTGCGGGGTTCACGGTATATGTCCGATGTTATTTCAGCAGCCCCTGATGCAGACCGGACATCGCGCTGATGGTAGCCGGTTTGAACTCGAACAAGACGAAGCCCGGAAGCTTGTATTTGCGGACGATCTCGATCTGCTCCGCGGCCTTGATGGCGGGATCGGTTCCGTTCCAGAGGGTGATGCCGATGCCCTGATACATCGGGACCCCGTGCGTAAAGGGGATCTGGGCTTTCGTTGCGCTTTCGAAGTCATAGTTGCTTTCGAAATAGGACATGGGGCAGATAAAGTCAAGCCAGCCGTTTCTGCACCACAGTTCCCAGTCCTGTCCGACGCTTACACGGCAATAGACACTGTTTTTCAAGACGGCGGCGGAGACCTGTATTGAGGGCCGGATCGCTTTTACTGCTTTGTAAGTGTCACGGACGACGGTCGTGATGTTGTCGCGCCTGAACCGAAGCCATTTTTCCTTCAGCGACTCCTGATCGAGGTCGGCCGGCCATTTTCTGATGGTGACCCCGGCATACTTTTCGAAGCGCTCGCGGCAGCCGTCGCAGAAACAGTGATTTTCATTGCAGTAACGGATGTAGTCGAACTGGACACCTGTCAAGTCCGGGTAGTTGCGGACCAGCTCGCAGAATGCCTCTTTCTCAAGCGTCTGGTTTCGCGGATCGCTGGGACAGAACCAATTCGGCAAGACTTTTCCTTTACTGCTGACCATTACCCGCTTCTCGGCGACCATTTTGCTGATGTACTCTCGGCTGGCGACGTTGCGGCCCATGTAGAAGCAGGTGCGCCAGGCATGAACCTTGATGCCGTGCTTATTGCACGCATCGAGACACTGCCGCAGGAGGTCGCCGTGTTTGTCAAAACCGGAGTAGGTTTCGATAACCTTGCTGGGGTAGTATGCGGTTCCTGCGCGGGTGGAGTTGACGATCAGATTGTTGAAGCCGTTTTCTGCAAGGATTCTTGCGGATCGCTCCCATGTATAGCCTGCATTGCCGTAGGCCCGGTGGCACCAGACGGCGCGGAATTCGCCGGGACGGTCGGAACGTGACTGGAACCAGAGGTCGGAGGCAAGCGCCGCTGCCTCCTGTGTCTTGTCCAGTGCCGCAGCCCATTCCTTGCGGTCAAGCGAAGCGCGGACGCTGTTCCGTGACGTCTCCAGCCGTGCGGCATCGGCTTGAAGCTCCTTACGGCTTTGGAGGAAGCTGCGGAACTCGTCGTATGATTTGAAACCGGCGATCCTGCCGATCTTCATGAATTCGGACACTGCTGCGCTTTCGAGGATTTTCGGGACGAAGTGTGCGATGACGGAGAGAATGAACCTGTCACCCTCGGCGGTGTGTCCTCCGTTCCAGACATAGCCGAAGTAGGCGCCCTTGTCCAGAATGGACACTGCGGGGACATTGGAATTGGTGCCGTCGGGGCTGCGCCAGGTGGCGATCACCCGCTGGTGCGAACCTTTGATCGGAACGATCTGTTTTCCTGTCCATGCGGTTTGGAACGCCGTTTCGGGCTGCGCGGGGAGGGCTTTGTCAGTAGCGAGTATGGCGGAGAAAATGCCCCCCTTCGGAGCAATTGCCCGACCGGCTTTCGCATCCAGAAGTTTCAGCACAGAGGGCGGTGTCTGGAAGGTTGTGATGAGCTTGCCGCCATTGGAGACAAACTCCCGCAGGAGCTCCAGGTTTTCTTCGGAGATTTTCGGGTTGCAGGGGAGAATGGCGACTTTGGCGGTGCGGAGGGACTCGGCGGAGAGGTCTTTGTCGGAAACCGTGATGTATCGAATGCCCGCGTTGGAAAGGGATTTCCCGAAGTTGGACGCATAGGTCTTGATGTTTTCGCTTTGGGAATTTTTGGGGGAGATGAGGGATTCG
>JAZUCR010000655.1:0-2328 GCA_045639225.1 Victivallales bacterium | reverse complement strand
TTGACGCCGTTGAGCTGGGATTCGATCGGCTGGATCACGGTTTCCATCACGGTCTTGGCGTCCGCTCCGGGATACGACGCAGTCACATTGATCTGAGACGGGGTGATATCCGGGTAAAGGGTGATCGGAAGCGTAAAAAGGGCAATGCTGCCGCCAAGCAGGAAGAGGATCGAGATAACGATCGCAAACCGGGGCCGGTTAATGAAAAATTGACTGATCATGGGCGGTCCTCGGTTATTTTTTCACTTCGGCTTTTTTCTGCGGGGCCGGAGCAGCGGCTTTGGCTGCGGATTTCTTCGGAGCCGGAGCAGCGGCTTTGGCTCCGGGTTTATGGGACGCAGATTTTTGGGCGGCGGATTTATTCTGCTGGACATCGGAAACCGGCTTGCCGGGAACTGCCTGCTTGGCCGTTATCGGTTTTACCACATCTCCGTTCCCAGCCTTCTGCAGTCCGTCGACCACGATGCGTTCGCCCGCCTTGAGACCGGAGACTACGACCTGATAATCTCCGTTCTTCATCCCGGTAACGATTTTCCGCCGTTCGATCTTGTTCTTCGCATCGACCACATAAACAAAAGTTCCGAGCTGTTCCCGGAGGATAGCCGACTGCTTGACCATGATCCGTTTTTGAACCGGGGAGACCTGAAGGGTGACTTTGACATACTGTCCGGGAACCAGCAGTTCCCCTTTATTCTCCGACGTGAGCTGCACCCGGAACGTGCCGTCCTGCACGATATTGTTCCATGCGGAGATCCAGACTTTCTCCTTGGATACTTTGCCGTTCTGAAGAGTTACCTGGACTTTAGGACTTTTGTCGGTGTCCCGGTTCGCTTTGGGATAGTTTTCCAGGATCGTCAGCATCGTCAGTTCATCGATGGAGAAATAGATCTTGACATTGCCCGCGGCAGTGATGATGGCCAGGGCTCCGCTGGAAGGACCGACCATATTGCCGACACTGTATTTCTTGAATCCGATATAGCCGTCGAACGGAGCGGTGATCTTCGTATAGCCGAGATCGACTTGTTTTTCCGCCAGTGTCGCTTCGGCGGATTTCAATTCGGCTTTGGCCGTCCGCAGGTTCATTTCCGCCGTGTCGAAATTGCGCTTGGAGGTGGCGTTGGTTTTCAACAACTGTTTCTGCCGTTCGAATTCAGTGTTCTTGTTGATCAGCTCCGCCTTGTATTTGTTGACATCGGCTTCGGCTTTTTTGACCGCCGCATCATAAACGGAGGGGTCTATCTGGAAGATCTTGAAGCCTTTCTTTACCAGTTCCCCTTCCTTGAAATTGGCTTCGGTCAGGAAACCGGAAACATTGGCGGAAAGTCCGACGGTATCATATGCCTGGACTTCTCCGACTTCGGTCACCGAATCGGCAAAATCCATTTCAACTGCCGGTTCGACAACAACTGCAGGCAGTTCACGGGTCTGAACCTTTTTTTCATCGCAGCCTGTCAGCAGGACCAGACTGCCGACCGCCGCAGCAAATACGGGATTGATTTTCATAACTATAATCCTTTCTTTATTTGTTTTTTTTCGCCTGAAAAAAGGGTAGGATCACTCGAAAAAGACGATCCTGTAATTGGTTCCTGATGACAAGGCAAATTGTACGAATGCATCACGGGTGAGATCGTTGCTTTCCCCGCAGCTGACCCATCCCAGGATTTGGCCGCTGGAATTCTGATAGGTGGTCTTAGTTCCGGAAGACGTCGCAAAACCGATGATCCTGCTGTTCTTGTCCCGGTAAGTGATTCGTTTCCCGTCGCTGGCGGCAGTGCCGGTTATCTGCCCGCGCGAATCGCGGTAGATGGTACTGCTGCCGCTGGGGGTAGCCGTGCCGACCACCCGTCCGTCGGGAGTGCGGAATGTGATTTGAGAGCCGTTCTTGAACGATGAACCGAGAACTTTTCCGGAAACATCGCGGTAAGTGGTAATGCCTCCGTCAGTAGTGGCGGTGCCGGCAAGCGCACCGCTTTGATCGAGGTAATTGACCGGGGCCGCAAAAAGCCCGCCGGCAAACAGTAAAATCGGGATCATCAAAAATTTTTTCATTCGAAACCTCTTGTTTTTTTATATGTGAGTCTTATGACAAATTCAGGAAATCGGGCAGCTCCGGTTCAGTTTTTTACCGAGCGAAAAATGAAGAACGCCCGCGGCGGCAGCATTAAAAATCCCCGTCCGGCAGGCGTTTGACGGATCTCGCTCAGCGGGGAGGCCGCGGCCGTCCGGCCCGGCGGGCTGCTTTGGAGGCCCGCTTGGCTGCTTTTTTGGGTGACACTGCTTTTTTAGGCGGCACCGGTTTGGCAGGGGCCGCTTTCGGCGGACGGGGCG
>JAZUCR010000654.1:0-2101 GCA_045639225.1 Victivallales bacterium | reverse complement strand
CAATCTGAGCGGCAGACTGCTGTTTTACAGTTATGACCGGGAGAAATCGGAAATCATCTGGAATGCCCGTCCGATCACGGTCCAAAACCGCAATGTCCGGTACCGTGACGGTCTGGTCGGAGTGGAAGACCGTTTCGGCGAGGTGCGGACCGATGCATTCATCGTCAAACACGAACTGCGGCTGTGTCCGGGCATGGTGTTCGACGGCTGCCGCGATATTCGGATCCGCAAGGTGACGATCCATCATGCGGCAGGCATGGGACTTCTGGTCCAGAACAGCGAAAACTGTCTGGTCGATGGATTGACGGTGGCGCCCCGGAACCGTCGGGCATCCGTTTCGGACGATGCGCTGCATATTACCGACTGCCGGGGAAAACTCCGGATCATGAACTGCCGTCTTGCCGGGACACTGGACGATTCGATCAATGTCCACGGGGTTTTCCGCAAGCTGAAATCGCGCATTCCGGGCGGAAAGATGTATTATCTGGAAGCAGGACACTTTCAGCAGCAGGGGGTTTTCAATGTCCGTGCGGGCGACACCATGCAGCTGTTCAACCGGCAGACCGGCAGGCCGTACGGTCAGCTCAAAATCAACGGTGTGAAACCGGCCAACAAAGCATTCGTGATCGTGGAGCTTGATGAATCCGAGCTGCCGGAAAACTTCATCCAGGGCGACCCGGCGCTGATCCTCGAAACAGCGGCGGAACTGGAAGTGGCAAACACGGAATGCCGTCCGCTGAACGGGCGCGGGGTGCTGGCTTCGGGCATGAAACATGTGCATATTCACGACTGCAGTTTTCATACTTCGGGCGCGGGGGTGTTCATTTCCGGAGATTTCAGTTTCTGGTATGAATCGGGTCCGGTGGAGGAAGCTGTGATCGAAAACAACTTCTTCGACAACTGCGCGTATTATGCGTTCGGCGCGACGCAGGAACCGCTGGCGGTCTTCCCCGAACTGGCGTCTCTGGCGGAGGGATATTACTACCACGGCCGCATACAAGTCAAAAACAACCGTTTCCGTGCGTCGGAATGCCCGCTGGTGTCAATGATGTCGGTCGCCGATGCGGAAGTCACGGGGAACGTGTTCGAACCGGACGGCACGTATCCGTTTTTCCCGCGGGAGGAGGACGGCTACCATTTCACGACGGCGGATTCTCCGAAAGCGGCGTTTCTCCATTGCGGCAGGATCGAGGACGAGGACAATACCGGATTCCGCGAATCCGATCCGGACAGGCACGAATAAGTCTGGAAAACGCGGCGCGGATCATTTTCCGGAAACGCGGTATGGCTTGCCGTTTTTGTGGATGACATTGAGATCTTCCAGACAATGCCCGATCTCTTCGGGGATCGGCTCAGCCGGATCGCCCTGCGGATTAAAATGATACCAGCAGTTTTCCGTTTCGTTCCCGAACATTCCGACCGGTCGCATGAAATGATAGGCTTCTTCATTGCCCGGCATCCAGCCGAAAGGCGGATCCATCGGAATGCCTTCTTTCATGGCTGATTTCAGTTCGGCCAGATATTCGGAATACACCGCGCGGGGAAGACAATTTCGGCGGATGCAGATCTCCGCCGCCATGCCGACGACTTCGCCGAGCATCCCGAGCGTGCGCATGACCCGGACGCAGGAGAACGCCACATGGGAAAGACTCAGACAGCGGCCGCCGAGGAACAGGTTGTCCGCATCTTTCGCATACAGGCAGCGGTAGGGCACCGGATAGGGCGAACCGATCCCGCGGTGGTAGGCGCAGGATTGGAACGCTTCGCCGAACTTTTTCCGGTTTTCCGGATCGGGGAAATGCAGGTCGATGCTCCAGGTGATCGAGCCGGCAGCGTCCTCATAGGGGATCTTCTTTTCGATATCGTTCTGGGTAAGGACCAGATCGCCGAGGACCCGGCGGCTTTCGCGTTTGCCGCCGATCGCGGAGATCCATTCCAGCTCCATATTGCGCCATTCCGCTTTCCGCTTCGAACGGTTTTTGAGGAAAGACCAGTTGGCGAAACAGGTCATGAGTCCGTAATCGCGGATATATTCGATGTCCATGACCTGATCGCGGTATTGTCCGGTTTCCCAATCCCAGCAGCAGTAAGTCGGATCGTA
>JAZUCR010000653.1:0-2101 GCA_045639225.1 Victivallales bacterium | reverse complement strand
AAGGCGCGACCGGTAAGGAACGGAACGAACAAATCGGAGGACACCGTAAATGAAGACGCCCTACGATGACATCATTTACCTGCCGCACCACGTCTCGCGAAACCATCCGCAGATGCCGCTCCGCGACCGGGCCGCACAGTTCGCGCCGTTTGCCGCGCTGACAGGCTACGAGGCAGCGGTAGGGAAAACCGACCGGCTGACCTCCGAAAGGCGCGAACTGGATGCGCAGGAGGCCGAAGAATTGAGCCGCAGCCTTGCCGCGCTTATCGCCCGTCTGCCGTACCGCCAGAAAGTGACCATCGAATACTTCGTTCCCGATGACCGGAAGGCTGGAGGTGCGTATGTGTCCGTGACAGGCGTGGTGCGGCACATTTCCATCGCGGAAAGGGTTCTGGTCATGGAGAACGGTACGGTCATTACGCTGGAAGATGTTGTTTCAATGATCGGCGAAATATTCTGCTGCCCTTAACACGCAAAAGACGGCCGGGATTGTCCCCGACCGCCAGCGAAAAACCTTCTTTCGACGTTATCTGACACGAGCGGGCAGAAACCGGAGAAGAATCAGAAACGAACTTGAAAAAAACGGCATTGGTCCTGTTTTTGAATCACCGCAAACCAAGAATCGAAAAAAGCAATGCCGGTCAATTGGTATTGCACCGTAATTCAAAATTGCTGTTAACGAACGAATTGCATGGCAACCTTCCGGGAAGCCGCATCACCGCTGCTGTGCGTTCCCCTTCCTCCGGATTTCTGCCGGACCGGGAGAATATAGGAACAGACTCATTTCCGGCGGGCCGCCGCCGCGACCGCTCCGGAAAGTGCGATCAGCGCCGCCACGTTGGGCAGCACCATCAGCTGATTCAGCAGGTCCTGGAGTTCCCACACGAGATCGCTTTTCATCAGAGTGCCGCCGAAAATGAACGCCACCGCCACCAACGAATAGATCACCGCCGAACGCTTTCCCATAAGATAGGAGCAGTTGATTTTGCCGAACATGATCCAGACGATGACCGACGAGAACGCGAAAAAGAACAGGCATACGGCGACAAAGGCGTTGCCGACAGTGCTCGAACTCACGGACGAGATCGCAAACTGCATGAGGTTGGTGGAGTTCAGGCCGCTTGACGCAAGCATGGCCCGGTAGGAGTCGCCGGTCGCGTGTGCCAGCGGACCGTCGCCGGTAAAGACCGTCGAGATCACGACCAGCGCCGTCATCGTCAGAATGACGAAGGTGTCGATGAAAAGCCCGATCATCGCGACGGTGCCCTGAATATGCGGAGTCGGCACATCGGCAAGAGCGTGCAGATGCGGCGTGGAGCCCATCCCTGCCTCATTGGAAAACAGTCCCCGCTTGATCCCCTGGGATACCGCCGTTTTGAAGGCGTAGCCGATGCCGCCGCCCAGCAGCGCTTCGGGCGCAAACGCATATTTGAAGATGCAGCCGAAAGTCGCGGGCAGGTATTGGATGCGCATCACCAGCACCGCCAGTCCGCCGAGCAGAAAAAAGATGGCCATGAACGGCGCGATCTTATCCGTGACGTGCATCAGGCGGGTCATTCCGCCGAGCAGGATCAGCGTTGCGAAGAACGCCAAGGCCGCACCCGTCGCCCAGTGAGGAATGCCGAAGGCGGTCTGACAGGTGGCGCTGATGGAATTCACCTGGACCATGCACCCTACGCATCCGAGCGCGATGGTGATCGCCGCCGCGAAAAATCCCGCCAGAAAAACTCCGAGCCTGCCCGGGAAAGCCTTGCGGATATAATAGACCGGACCGCCTCCGACCTGTCCGTCCGGCATGGTGATTTTGGTCTGCTGGGCGAGTACAGCTTCTGCGTAGATCGTCGCCATCGCGAAGGCGGCGATCACCCACATCCAGAAGATCGCCCCCGGTCCGCCGATCAGGATCGCGCCCGATGCGCCCACGATATTGCCGGTGCCGACCTGAGCCGCCACCGCTGCCATCAGCGACTGGAACGGGCTGATGCCCGATTGCCGCCGGACCCCTTCGAATTTGCCCAGTGCATTGCGTATGCCCTCGCCGAAACAGCGGAACTGGACGAAGCGGGTGCGAATTGAAAAAAACACTCCGCAGCCGATCAGC
>JAZUCR010000652.1:0-5392 GCA_045639225.1 Victivallales bacterium | reverse complement strand
AACGGCACGACCACGCTCGAATGCGCGCTGCTCGCACTGGGGATCGGTCCCGGCGATGAAGTGATCGTTCCGGACATCACCTGGCTGGCGACGGCGGAAGCTCCACTGTATATCGGCGCGACTCCGGTAATCGTGGATGTCGATCCCGAAACCATGTGCATGGATCCGGCCGCATTCGAAGCTGCGATCACGCCCCGCACCAAAGCGGTAATCCCGGTCCATATCTATTCTGCGCTGGCTGATATGCCGAAGATCACCGCCATAGCTAAAAAACACAATTTGTTCGTGGTCGAAGACTGTGCCCATGCGCACGGCTCCCGTCAGAAAGGCATCGGCGTCGGCAGTCACGGTGTGATCGGCAGTTTCTCGTTCCAGCTGTCCAAACTGATGACCGCCGGCGAAGGCGGCTGCTGCGTGACCAACGACGAAGATCTGTTCGACAAGATCTTCCGCCTGTCCCATATCGGCAGTTCCCAGCTCCATCCGGGCACCAAACCGGATTCCTCCCTGCTGTGCCATCAGTATCGTTTCACCGATTTCCAGGCGGCGATCATTTATGACCAGATCCAGCATCAGCCGGAGGTCTTTGCCAAACGGACAGCCAATCTCGCCAAGCTGGAAAAACTGCTCGCGGGCGTCCCGGGTGTCAGAGTTCAGAAATCCTCTTACGCGGACGATGAACGCGGCGCCTATTTCTTCACGATGCTGCTCCAGCCCGAAGAACTGCATGAGGGCATCACCCGGGCCGAGGTCACGAAAGCTCTGCATGCGGAAGGATTCAACAATCTGTTCGGCGGCTGGGGCGCTCCCCTGCACAAGATGACACTCTGGAATGTTCCGGAAAGCAAGTTCATCCTGAAAGACACTCCGATCAGTGAAAAACTGATGACCAAACAGGTTCTGGTCTGCGGGCATCAGATGCTCCTCGGGACCGATGAAATGTTGGAATTGGCAGCCGAAGCAGTTCGCAAGGTCATGACCGCTTACGCCGGCTGAATTTGACAGCCAGTTTGTCCGGCGGCCGGATCAGTCTCTGACCGGCCGCCTTTTTTCCATTTTCCGATCATCAGGAGAAAAAGTTTTAAAAATATAATTTCTTCCCTACTGAGAAAGAATATCCGGATAGTTTTTTATATTGTAAGAACAGTTCACCATGTAAAGATCGTGATGGAAACAGTCCTTAAACTCCGAAAAAGGAATATAAAACAGATCATTTGTTTCAGAGTTCCGCCGAATGATCGAAAGCGGCTTGTCGGATCCATCGGAAAAATCACACAAATTTTTTTCATTACGATCTTTGTGATATTCGGGACCTTTTCTGCTGCGTTCCACGGGAAGATTAACGATCAGATGGGCCTTTTCCTGACGCGGCAGCAGCAATTCATCCATCCCGGATGCGGAACATATCAGATAATACGTCCCGCCAGGCTCAGCGGCACGGGTTTCAGGGTCAAGACTTTCATAACCATCCCACAATGTCAATATTATATCGGAATGTTTGCGGATATACTCTGAAGCCGGAACGTAATCCCCAGCAGACGCATGACATCTGATGATTTTATATGCACCGTGAAGATCGTCATCATATTCTTTCAGACTCCGACCGGAAAAAGTGTTTCGATAGGCCGTTTCATCAAAAGGAAGAACAGCGCAGTATTTTACCGTTTCCGGGCGGTATTTTACCGCCAGATGATCTGCTCCCGGCGCAATCGAAGAAAGCAGTATGATCGGGGTTTCCGGCCCGACCAGATTTTGAAGTGCGTGCCAGAATATATGCATCTGTTTTTCGATTTCCGCTTCCGGTGTCAAGATGTCAATATGACCGGAAATACCAACTATGACAGGAATTTTCAAACAGTTCGAATCATCATCCTGCCATTCCGCGGTTTTCTGAGACTTGACATTGGTATTCATGAATCGAATCAGTTCCTTTCAATCTCATCTATCTGAATCGAAAAAAGTCCGGCATATGCATTCATTGCAACCCCGGAGAATTACGGCAGCAAAGCCAAAGGCCGTTTTTCTTCTGCCGCCCCCATGAGATGCAGCCATCGTAAATCAAATCTTCGCTTTATTATTTCAAACACCATCTTCAATGATTAAAATTACCAAAGGAAGACCGTTCTTTTTCGAAATCGAAAAATCCCTGCTTTTTCGCCTCTTCACAGATCCGGTGTGCCAGAAGACTGAACGGCAGCGACTGCAGCCAGACCCGGCCGGTTCCGGTCAGTTTTGCCAGAAAAAGCGTTTTCGCACCGAACAGGGCATTGGCAAAACTCCCCGTCGTTTCGATTTCGAAATCGATCGATTCTTCAAACGCCACAATACAGCCTGGCATGATCCGCAGGGACTGATTGTGCAGCGGAATTTCCGCAACCTTTCCGCAGGCATGAATAAATGCCATGCCGTCTCCAGTCAGCCGCTGCAATATGAAATTTTCTCCGCCGAACAAGCCGGCAGTAAAATGCTGGGTAAATGCAACATCGATCCTGGTTCCGTATGCAGCCGCCAGAAAAGCGCCCCGCTGACACAGGATCGGAGCGGAAAAACTGGCCAGATTCAAGGGAATGATCTTTCCCAGATACGGTCCCGCCAAAGCAGCTTGTCCGGGAGATGAACCGGTCCCCGTCAAATGCAGCAGAAAAAAACTCTCTCCGGCCAGCGCTCGTTTGCCGGCATTCCACAATTTGCCGAGAAAACCGCTTCCGGCATCCGAACCGTCGGAAATCCCCGTATCCATCCTGACCGAGGAATTCATGAACATGAGAGAACCTGCTTCCGCAACAACGGTTTGACCCGCTGACAAACCGATCATGACGAATTGCAAATCCTCACCATGGATCTTATACGTCAAACTGTGACATAACATGAATAACTCCATTCAGTTGTAAAAAATACTGGTATGAATGATACTATAATACACTATTCAGCTATTTCAAGCATCCCGTCAGGAAAATGTTTTTTCAGCTGATTTTTTACGGTATCTCTTCTGACCGGCAGTGCCCCCGTCAACGAGTTCAATGCCCTGGTTGCGGGGGTTGTATCAACGATGCAAAAACGATGAAACGTCATGCCGGAATGACCTTCCGTTCTGGCGAGATCTTTTTTTCTTTTTCCATAAAAACCTCAGATGGATCCCAGTCCGATTTTATTGATGATGCCGCCAAGCCCTTTATACTGAGAACTGGCATTTTTCCCGGTGATTTCGGTTTCCAGAGCCTCGATGATCTCCATATTGGTCAGACCGGTGTCCTGCAAATAGAAAAATTGCTGTCTGGTGTTGCGGAAATCACTGGGCGTCATGGTCTCGATGGCGAACAGTCTGTCTCGTTCGGTCTGGGAAAGTTCCGGCAGCTGCATCGGCTTGGAGAAATAGGTTTTGTAGAAAATCTCCTTCCCCTCATTGGTCAGATAATCGAAGTGGAGACGGAAACTGAAACGCCGTAATGCCGCCTGATCCAGTTTCTGGATGAGGTTGGTGCCGACGATGAAAATTCCACGGAACCGTTCCATTTCCGAAAGCAGAGTGTTGACTTGACTCACTTCCCAGCTGCGGACCGCACTGTCGCGGGCGCCGAAGAGAGAGTCACCTTCATCGATGAAGAGGATCTCACCGTTGGCTTCAGCCTCGGCGAAAGCCGCGGCGATACGCTGTTCGGTGCCGCCGATATACATATTGAGCAGGTCGCCGGCATTTTTGATGCACAGTTTTTTATCCAGCTGCTTGGCAAGATATTTGACGAATTCGGTCTTCCCTGCTCCGGGAACGCCGAACAGAAGCAGATTCATCCGGGGCTGATCGCGGTTTTCTTTGAGGTCGAATGAATGATCCAGAAAATTTCTGCAGGCATCGATCAGACGGGGAAGTTTGATCCCGCTGCGGATATTGAGTCCTTCAAGCGAATAGTCTCGGGCCGGTTCGAGCATTTCTTCCGGCGATTCCTGGATCCCCAGCAGAGAACAATGTGCCTTGAGAAAAACCATGATCTCGTTTTCGAAATCAAAATCCGGATTCTGTCTGCATAAAGCGGCCGCGTTCTTGACCGCAAGGGAAATTCCGCCGGGATTGACCGGATAACGGCTGCTGATCCGGTGAATGAAATTGTCGTCAAGCCGGCCTTTGCAATGGTAGAAATCCAGAGCGTTTCTCCAGATATAGCCTCTGGCGTCAGCCGAGAGTTCATCGAAGAAAATATTGTAATCAAATCTTCTGCGGCTGCTGGGGTCGATCGCCTCCTGCTTGCTGTTGCAGATCCACAGAACGGTATGGCGGTTGTTGTCGATGACATTGTTGAGCTGTCCCTTGGTTTCCCCGTCGCGGCTGCCGGCGAGGTCGCCGCCGAAGAGGCGTGCCAGGAACCCGCCGCCCATGCCGGTGTTTTCCACCAGCTTGTCGCATTCGTCGATGACGAGTATGCTGTCGTCGGGGTCGAGCTGTTTCTGGGCCACAGCCAGAGCCGCATAGCGGAAAGCCGGACTGTAGCTTATATTCCGGCTCCCGTCATCATTCTGCGCGATGAAATAAAGTTTCTTCCCCATATCACTGGCCAGACTGGCAGCAAAGCTGGTCTTTCCCGAACCGGGAACGCCGTAAAGAAGAATCGAGAGGCCTGAATCAGGAGTTTTCGACTGAATCATCTGTTTGAGGATTTCGCCGTTTTTCTCCGCCAGTTTACCGTGGAAATTCCAGGGCAGCACCTCCCCTTCATAACGGGTCCAGAATCGTTCCGCCAGCGGCTTGGAACTGATCCCGGACAGATACGAAAGGAAGGTATGGTCCAAATCGAGATCGGCGTCGGTCAGTCCGTATTTCCGGATGTTGTTCTTGTCGTTCAGCAGTTCGGCTGCTTCCACGTCCAGAATGCCGAGGATCCGGGCCAGCGAACTGACTTTTTCACCCGAACGGTAACGGTTGATGTCGAAATCGCCGAGTTCGATAAATCGGGTTTCCGAAAGGAAGACCGCCATGAGCAGATGGGTTTCCCTGTCATTGAGAGAAAACAGCGATTTCATTTCGTTGAACCGGTTTTCCACAGCCGACCGCGGTCGTCCGGACTGTTCGAGCGCAGCCCGGTATTCTTCGGTGCGTTTCTGATAGATCTGGGCCGCGATACGCCACATTTTCTTGCGGGAAACGACATTTTTGCTGAGATAAGAGATAATGTCATCCGGATCGTCCTCATTGATTTCCGGCGGAGTGCGGTGATTGCGGGACTCTGCCAGATTCCGCCGCCGTTCCGGAGAACAGATCTTGTCATACATTTCCGACAGCTCCTGCGTGGTCATGAAAGAACTGACCGCCCGGAACCAGTCGGAATCATTACTGGTGTTGACACCGATCACGTTGAGGATGTTGCGGATCCCGAGAACGGCATAATAATTTTTGAAGAGG
>JAZUCR010000651.1:0-9495 GCA_045639225.1 Victivallales bacterium | reverse complement strand
GAACCGCCAGAAGAAGCAGGAAAACCGCTCCTGCGAACATCCCGACATGCAGACCGCTGACGGTCAGAATGTGGATCGCGCCGCTCTGCAGAAAGGCGGTCCGGGTATCCGGAGTGATCTCGCCGCGGCAGCCGAACAGCATTCCCGCGGCCAGCGCCTGTTCGCGCGGATTTTTCAAACCGGAATTCAAAGCGGAAATCAGACGGTTCCGGATCCCGATCAGAAAACCGGTGAAAGAATGTTGCTGCCCGATCCGGGTCTGTTCCCGCACCTGAAGGGTGAAATGGATGCCGCGGCGCTTCAGATAGTCCTGATAATCGAAACTTTCCGCCAGAAGCGGACGGTCCGGCCGCTGCAGAATTCCCCTGACCTGCCACCGGCTGCCGTACGCCAGACCTTCGATTTCCGGCGCAAAACGACCGATGACGTCCGAATCGACCTTCAGCCAGCTGTCCGCCGGACTGAAACGCACCGCCGTCACATGGCAGATGATCCGGCGAAATGCCGTCGATTTACTGCCGTCATTGTAAACTGACGGATCGGAAACCGTGATTTCCGCCTCGACAGCTGTCGTCATTCGTGAATGCAGCAGCGACGACACAGGATCCGTCTGACGGAAATTCAAATGAAACAGGATTCCCGCCAAACTGGCCAGGCCAGGTAATGCAGTCAGGAAAAAAGCAGTGCGGGCGCCGTGCCAGCGCCAAACCAGTCCGGTCAGCAGGACGGGCAACAGCATGGAAACAGGCCGCAAATCAGGAGAGACCGCCATCGGCAGAACCGCCGAGAGGACAGCAGCCAGAACCGTCAATCCTGGCAAAGAATGGATCGTCTTACGGACTTGAGAAATCAGATAATCGTGAACAAACTGCTTATAATCAAGGAGTTTCTTCACCATTCCCGCTTTCCGTCATAGTTCCGTCATTATTCCGTCATTATATCTTTATAGCAGCCGCCGGGCGGAATCATCGGGAGCACGTGCTCCTGATAGCCGGTATGGCAATCCAGCAGGAACGGACCGTCGGTATCCAGCATTTCCTGGATGGCATCCTTCACATCTTCGCGGCGGAAAACCGTCCGGCCGGGGATGTTGTAGCCTTTGGCGATCGTGACGAAATCTGGATAATAGGAACGTCCGTCAGTCGGATTGGTCATGACGGTATTGCAGTGGTTGCAGCCGTAGAACCGGTCTTCCCACTGCGCCACCATACCGAGGTGCTGGTTGTTCAGGATAATCATTTTGACGGGAATATCTTCGGCAAACAGCGTGCCGAGTTCCTGAATGTTCATCTGGAACGAGCCGTCACCGTCAATATTGACGACCAGTTTGTCGGGGCAGGCGATTTTGGCGCCCATGGCAGCCGGCAGACCGAATCCCATGGAACCGAGACCGCCGGACGTCAGATAATGACGCGGCGATTTGAACTGATAGAACTGGGCCGCCCACATCTGATGCTGTCCGACGCCTGGAACGATGACGGCTTTTCCTTTCGTCAGATTGTAAAGCGTCTCGATCACATACTGCGGCTTCGGCGACTGTCCGGGACGGGCAGGGGTGTATTTGAACGGATATTTTTTCTTCCATTCGGCGATTTGCGCAAACCATTCCTTATATTCCCCGCGAACCGGATTTTTATTGAGTTCGTGCAGCATATCCTTGATGTCGGCGACGATGCCCAGGTCGGCATGTTTGTTTTTGTTGATTTCGGAGAGATCGATATCGACATGAACGATATAGGCGTCTTTGGCAAATTCCCGGGTCACGCCGGTGACGCGGTCATCGAAGCGGGCGCCGAAAGTCAGCAGCAGATCGCAGGTATTCAATGCGTAATTGGCATAATAGGTGCCGTGCATGCCCGGCCAGCGCAGCGATAGCGGATCGTCTTCCGGGAAAGCGCCCAGCCCCATCAGGGTCACGGCTACCGGAATGTTCCACTCATGCGCAAATTTGCGGAGTTCTTCCGAGGCTCCAGCGGAAATGATGCCGCCGCCGGCGTAAATGCAGGGCGCTTTGCTTTTGACGATCGCTTTGCGGATCGCTTCCACATCCTGCATGCGAACCTGCGGTTTCACCGTGTTGGGGATCGCCACATCTTCCATCTTCGGATAAACCGGAACGGTTTTCGCCTGCTGGACGTTCTTCGGAATATCGACGACAACCGGACCCGGCCGGCCCGATGCGGCGAGCTTGAACGCCTCGAACATGATCTGCGGGAGATCGTTGACATCCAGCACGAGGAAGCTGTGCTTGACCAGTGGACGCGTCACGCCGATGATATCGGTTTCCTGAAACGCATTCTTGCCGATGAACGAAGTACCGACCTGCCCGGTGATGAAAACCACGGGAATGGAATCCATGTAAGCGTCCGCGATGCCGGTGATCAGATTGGTGGCGCCCGGTCCGCTGGTGGCCATGCAGCAGCCGACTTTGCCGGAAGCCCGCGCGTAACCGTCCGCCGCAAAGGCTCCGCCCTGTTCATGACGGGGCAGGACCACGCGGAATTTTTTCCCTTTCATCGCCTGATGCAGTTCGATCGTCTGACCGCCGGGGTAAGCGAACACCACTTCCACGCCGATCTTTTCCAGGCAGCGTGCTACGATTTCTGCGCCTTTGACAGCTTTTCCACTGGTTGTATTTTTCATAAGATGTTACCTGAGGTTTTATGGTTTGAAATAACGGAAAAACGGAAAAAATAAGTTCAGCCCGGCAAATGGAATCCGCCGGGCATCAAAGCAGCAGAGCAGCCGCCCGCGGGTTCATCATTTCCGGGCGGAGAACAGCAACAGATTGTGGTCCCGCCTGAAATTCGTTCATTTTTTTACCCTTCGGTAATGGTTAAAAACAGTAATATAATACATTTCGGACAAATTTCAAGCCGGAAAAACGGAAAAGTCGGGCGCAGAATTGAAAAAGCGATAGAGCCTTATGGATCCGGCTCGGATCATTTGACAAAGGTCACAGCTCCGAAATTCCAGGGATCCTGCCAGCGGCCCTTTATGGCCAGCGGCGACGAGGTGCTGAATTCGACCGGTTCCCCTTTGACACGCCGTTCCCGGACGACATTCAGACGAAGTTTCCCATTGGCCGGATTCAGGGTTTTCAGCGGCAGCGAAACCCAAACGATCCAGCGGCTTTTTTCCCGCTTGACAGTTACTTCGCAGCCGGCAGGCTGGATCCATTCGGGACGACCCTTGACCTTCCTGGAGAAACTCCAATGTCCGCGGTCGTTGACGAGCATCTGCCAGAGTGTCTTATCTTTCATGGACGCGATATGGAATTCTATGCAGTTGTCTTTCCAGATATCCGGGCTGCCGTTCTTCTGTCCCGGGCGGACGGTGGTCCGGTCCATCTTGCTTTCATCCATCTCGCTGCGGATAAAGAGAGTTTTGCCATTGGAAATCAGCTGGAACCGGCTGTTTTCGGCAAGTTTATCTGCGAAAAGGACGGCCGGGATCAACTGGTAAACGGAAGCGGCTTTCCACTGGTTTTCGTCCGGAACAGTATCGGGTTCGATCGCGGCGGCAGTAAACTTGAATTTCCGGAGAATCTTATCCCGGTTGAGGAGCATTTGCCGCTGCTGGACCATGCCGTTGTAGATGTATTTGCGAAGCAGACGGACGGGTTTGGCATAGGGACCGGACGCGGTTTTTTCCTCCATGGCGGCGACCAGTTTTCCCAGTTTTGCCAGATTCTCTTCCGTATAAGTCAAAGTCCACAGTTTTTTCCTCATGGAAGAATCACGGACTTTCCACGCTTCCGGGGAAGAACCGCGGATCTTGCTGCCGGCGGGAACCGTCTTATGCCAGAAATCGAGGAAAAGCTTTTCGAGTTCGGCATGAAACTGTCTGGCCTCGCGGTGGGCCGGTCCGTAGAGAATGCGGCAGTATTCATCCAGCGCCTGGTCGAGATCGAGATCCGGATCTCTCATCAGCCGGTGGTAGATGTAGGTTTCCAGCAGCACTCTGGTGAAAGTCTGACTGCTGGTTTCCATATACATGCCCTCGCCATTTTCTTTCAGCGAAAGAATATATTTTTTCAGCAAATGAGGATATGTTTCCACAATGTGCGGCATCACATGGCTGAAATCAGCGCAATGGTACGTCCACAGCGGGACCTTATGGCCGGTAAGTTTTTTCCAGGTCCGGACCGTCTCGAACTCCTTTTCGAAATGAGCAGGATCGAGACAGGTTTTCGGACCGGTCAAACACAGTCTGACCCGGATATTGGACGGCAGCTTTCGGGCAGGGATCCCGTGTTTGGGGGGATAAATCAGCGTGGTGATATAGCAGCCCGGATGTTTTTCCCGGATGGAGTCGGCAACATCCCCGATCACCTCCCAGATCATATCGGTATCATCGGGGCACGGGTGCGTTTTCCGATATTCCTGACACCGGTCGCAGTAGCAGCGGCCGTCGTTATTCTGGGAATGGTCCATGGGATCGATCATGAATTCATCGGGCTGCGTGAACGGAGACGGCCAGCGCCAGCCGATTCTTCCCCAGGTAGAGGCATATTTGAATCCTGCCTTATAGGCCGATATTCCGCTGAAATAAGCATCGGCGGCTTTCATCCAGATTTTCTTCACATCGGGATGGGTCCAGCAGGAATATCTGGCGTCGCGCTTGCCTTTATTCAGCTGCAGACGGGTAACATCGGATTTCCATTCCGGATCCTTGTAGAGGGCCAGAGAGTGTTCGGAATGGCAGCCGTGGGCAAATTGCCGCGGAGACTCGCCGATCCGCAAATACCACATCATCGCCTCGTCATTATTCGTGCAGTATTCGCGGGCATCCGGCCACCGCCCCATGAAGCTGTTCGCCCCGGAGCCGATCCGGCGGTCTTTGAAATACGGCTTGAAACGGATATCGAGCGGTTTCAGGACCAGAGTCTTCTGCTCCGGCACATGGTCCATACCCGGCGCCGGCCACCGCACCCCGAGCTGTTCCAGAAAATAATAGACTCCCTGCAGGGTTCCCTTTTCCTTGCAGAAGAAATAAAGATTGAACATCGGGTATTTCTCTTTGGCGTCGCGGCCGAAAATCTCGATATCATTGCCGCTGGTGCGGATAATGAATTCCTCGTTTTCCAATCCTTCCGGATCGCCGAAACCGAGCTTGAAATTCGTCTTGAATTTGCTGGATGTGCCGACCGTGAACTCGGCGCCGGTGATTTTTTTCAGATAAGAAGCCAGTTCCTCCGCTGCCATCCGGACCACTGGTTTGGTATTTTCCGGGACCAGGATCCCCGCTTTGGCAACTCCGTTTTCGGCGATGGTCAGTTCAGCTCCGGCGAGCAATGCCGCTGCCAGACAAAGGGCCGATATGATTCCTGATTTCAGCTTCATTTGGACAACTCCTCTTATCGTTTCGGATCCGATACTGTTTCCGGACTTCCTTTTTGACGGTCAATTACCAATTACCGATCGGACCGTTGACAAACTTCTCTCCGTTCAAATAAAATGTTTTCGAAAAATAATCCGATTTCAAGCTCCTGGCACCTTCCGCGATCTGCTCGGGCGCCACATTTCCCGCCATCCTGAGATAATTGGAATCCCGTTTCGCGTGGACTCTCAGTCCCATGGTCTTATTCGTCGAGTCGTTGGCCCAGAGGAAAGTCCAGGTCTTATTTTCCGCCAGTTCGCCAAAGATGGACAGAATGGAAGGGAATTTGACCTCCTGGATCTTATGCCGGAGTTTCCAGTAATCACTATCCTGATACTGATAGCCGCAATCGATGTTCCACGCATAAGTGGAGGTCAGCTCCCGGTCGTATGCTTTTTTGGAGAACCGGACGTTTTCCTTATAGCTGGGGCAGAAGCAGAATTTGGGCAGATAAGCGTCGTTATCCTGTTTGCCTCCCAGATACGGGAGCATGATCCAGGTCCAGCGTTCCTTTCCCTTCGCCCATGAAAAAATCGGGATATTGTCGTTGTTATCGATTATATATCCATTCAAAGCCACCCCGATCTGTCTCAGGTTGGAAGAGCAGTTGGTTTTTTTGGCGGATTCCCGTGCCTGGTTGAGCGCCGGCAGCAGCATAGCCGCCAGGATCGCGATGATCGCGATCACGACCAGGAGCTCGATGAGCGTAAACATGAAACCGGTTGTTCCCATTTTTCTGAAACGGGGATGCAGAGCAATCATTTTTTATACCTTTCCTTTTTAGTGGGTTTATGGACAGTTGAACCGCGGACGGTGAATGTCATCGGCAGCAGTATGTTTTCATAAGGGATCGTCTTGTCCTGGATCCTGCGGACAAGGCATTCCACGGCCATCCGGCTCTGGATGGGATATTCCTGGCGAACGGAAGTCATTTTCGGATGCATCAGGCAGCTGATGCAGGTAGAAGCCCCCAACCGGTGGTCCCCGATCATCACAATACCCATCTGTTCCGGGATGGAGACCCCGGCATCCAGCGCGGCATGAATGAATTCCACACCGGGGAAATCATCGCAAAGCACTCCGCAGGAACGCTTCAGCAGACCGCGGAATTGAGCCGCATCGAAGGGCAGCGAGACTTCGATCACGGTCCCTTTTCCGCCGGTGATCTCATGGAAATACTGCTTACGTTCCTGCCTCAGCGCAAAATCGCTTTTCAGCAGGAGATAAAAGATTTCGGAATATCCCTGTTCCTGCAAATGGCGGACGGCGCATTCGAGCCCGGAACGGTAATCGGTGCCGATGAAATCGCCCGGCACATCTTCCAGCTTGCGCTGTAAAAATACGATCGGCAGGGAACGTTCCCGGAACTGTTCGATTTGTTTCCGGTAAGCAGCAGGTTCAGCAAAAGGCAGCCAGATCAGACCGTCCACCTGCCACGCCAGCACCGCATCCAGCGCTTCGGCTTCGCGGGAACTGTCGGGCGCATGAGTGAACAGGGTCAATACCCGGTATCCCGCTTTGGCGGCCTCCAGATTGATGATGTCCATCGCTTCGGGAATGTCCCAGGGCAGGATCAGTCCGATCATGCCCGTCCGTTTCCGGCGCAGGGCGGCCGACAGCTGATTCGGCACATATCCCAGTTCCTGAGCGACTTGCAAAACCTTCCGGCGCAGGGATTCAGACACGCGGGTCGTGCTGTTGTTCTTGAATACTGAGGATACCGACTGCGGGGTGCAGCCGACGATCTCAGCTATTTTTTTCATCGATACCTGCATGCAATTTACCTTTTGATTTATCGATAAATTAAATATATCCCGGTTTCAGAAAAAATCAAGCGACGGAATGAAAAAAACTCAAAAAAAATAATTACCGGCACCGGAACATCAGTATCGACGGGGAACGGGAGACCGCCTGTTTTGCAGACATGGAAGAATAAGGAGACCGGACGATACTCTGATTCTGCGTCGGTTTACCGTTCCACATACACGACGGAATTGGCTTCCATCGTGAACAGCAGATTGCCGTTCTGGTCCAGCCGGTATGGAATATCGGCCAGGTCGTGCGTCTCATCGAGCAGATACAGTTTCGCACCGCGGAAATCGCCGTTTTTGAGCGTGAGGGTGATCTCCAGTCCGCCCGGCAGTTCATCCGGCTCGAAAAACCGGCTGATCAGGATGCCGAGTCTGCCGTCCTTCGCCGCGGCGGCCGCATAAATGCCGTTTTTCTGCTGCGTATCCGCCTCGACCTGACTGCCGAGCTCCGCCAGTTTCGACCAGCATTCGATCACGTAATAGGTTTTCAGCGGCGCATTGGTGTAGAAATCGAACAGTCCGTTGTAAACGCTCGGACGGGCATCGTAATACATCATCATGTCGATCGGCGCATACTGCCCGGAAATCATCGCCGCCGCGGCGAATGCCGCGCCCTTGATGCCGTGGATGGACTGGATAGTGTGCAGAAACTGTTCCTCGGTCCGGCCGCGAACGTAATTCCATTCGTTCAGGATGCTCTCGGTCTTCGTATAGCCGAACGAATCGAGGAGCCGCCGGTACTCGAATCCCTTGTTCCGAAAGGACGGCAGCGGCGGATAAATATGCCAGGAAAAGAAATCCAGCGGCACGTGTTTGCCGCCGGCGGTCAGCGCCTGCAGAAAACGCCTCTGCCAATCCGGTTGTCCCAGCACCGCCGGACCGCCGATTTTCAGTTTCGGGAAACATTTTTTGAGGTGAGTCGCGGCGGTTTCATACAATTCGAAGAACTGTTCTGGTGTGCCCTGCCAGGTGGCACTGCCGTTTTTGCCGGGCGGATTGTCGGGTTCGTTCCAGATCTCCCAGTATTCGATATTCATGGCGAACCCGTCGGCCCAGCCTTCATTGTAATGACGGATGATATGTTCGCAGATCACCGCCCATTTCCGAAAATCGGGCGGAACACGCGTGCCATATTTTTCCGGCGCGTGTTCGATCCGGCTGCCGAGACGGTAGAAGATGCGGCTGCCGCCGGACAGAATGGTCTGCAGATAACGGTCCGTCTCGGAAAAATGATACGAGGCCGGATCGGCCGGATCGCGCGAAAAATCGGGAAAAACGGCATGGACATCGACCGTATGTTCAGCACCGTAGCCGGAATAAAACGAGGCGTCGTGATTGCGGACGCAGGGGATCTTCGCCGCGCGCCACGCTTCCATATTGCCCGGACCCCGGCGAGGCTGGACCGGACCGTTGTTGACCGCATTCATCGGCTTGACCGGACCGAGGACGCACTCCGGATCGATGGTCAGCGTCAGCGGCAGTTCGGGGTGAGCCGAAGCATACGGTTTTTCCTTCATGAAAAAAGACCAGCTGGCACCGCCGCGGCGGATCCGGACCGACAGCAGATTTTTGCCTTTCCGGCCGCGTCCGGTAAAATTGTGATCGTCCGCGGAATACGGATGAATACTGTTGCCGCACGGTTCGTCGGAATAGATTTTTTCTCCGTTCAGACAAACATCCATCCACCAGTCCGCACCGGCACCGAATCCCAACGGACGGTCCGCCTTCAGTTCGAATTCATTATATGCGATCCCGACATCGCCGGGTTTGCCGGGAGTCTCGCAAAGCGTATCCAGATCGATGCCGTGACCGGGTCCCAGCCGGAAACTCCGGCAGCCGGAGGGAATCCGTCCCGGTGTTTCCGTTTCCGGTGCGATTTTCCCGGTGAAATACCATTGCGGTGAAAGAAACGTCAGGTCGTCCGAAACCGCCGAAACGGTGTTTTTTCCGGAAATACGATTTGCCTTCGATTGTTTTTTTCCCATCTTGCTGTCCTTCCATTCTGCCGGTTCGAAATAGTGATCCTTCATTTCCGCATGGCAGAAAATATAAGCACCCGCAGTCAAAATTTCAAGGGCAGGTCAAGGAAAAAACAGCACCGAAACAGGCGCGGTCACTTCGTCCATTTCCCGAACCTTCGAAGAGGAAATTTCAAGCGGTATTGACTTAGAATTTATCCCTAAATAACAGCAAGTTTCCGATAAATTATGACAGCTGCCGCCAAGTGCAGCAATGCTTCATATGACGAGCTTGTCTTTTCGTATCGGACGAGCAATTTACGAAATCTGTTGAACCACGAATG
>JAZUCR010000650.1:0-3413 GCA_045639225.1 Victivallales bacterium | reverse complement strand
GCTTGGCCTCCGACTTAGAGATGGTAATGAGGTCAAAAACGGATTCGTCGGGAACATCAGGATTGGGAATCCATTCAACTGTCCGGCCGGGTCCGGCATTGTATTCGCACAAAGCCAGCGCAAGGGCATCACGGCAGCCGCGGTAACGTTTCAGTGCGCGGGAGAGATACCATGCACCGATTTCGATATTCAGTTCGGGACTGAACAATTCCTCTTCGGACGGAATGGTTCTGCTGTGCGCGATCGCCCAATCTGCTGCGGCCGCACTTTCGCCCGGCATGATCTGCATCAGCCCGATTTCCCCTTTTTCTCCCAGTGCAATGTGGTTGAATCGGCTTTCCCGCCAGATCAATGCTTTGATCAGTGCCGGGTCGATATTATTTTTTGCTCCGGCATTCAGGATGAACCGGTCATAATATGCGATCGAGGGAACGCCGGAACCGGGAAGGTCCGGTATATTCAACAGCCCGGCAAACAGGCATTTCCGCATTGTCAGCTGAAATTTCCGGCTGCTGTCGAACCAGGCTTCCGGCCGGTTTTTCCGGAAAGCTCGAAACAGCAGATCGTCCGGTGTTACGCCTTCCGATACCTGTAAAGACAGGTTCCAGGACCAGCTGAAATCCCTTTGGAGACCGGATTTTGCCATCGACGAAAACTCCGATTCCAGCACCAGAATCGAAAACAGAACGGCTATCAGAATATATCCGATAAGAGTTTTCATTTCTCTCCTTTCCCGGCTGAAAGAGATTCCTCCTTTTTGTAGAGATCATATCGGTTCAGAATGTCTTTGACATATTGTTTCGTAGATGGAATGGTGATGCGGTCGAAAACAGGCTGGTCGGGCTCGGCGGGTTTCCATTCCGAGGCGCGGCGGGGACCGGCGTTGTATTCGCACAAGGCCAGAGCTGCGGCGTCTTTGTATTTGCGGTAACGGTACAACGCCCGGCCCAGATACCAGGAACCGATATCGATATTGAGTTCCGGATCATACAGGGCGCCTTTCGATGGCACTCTACAGCGGTGGGCTCTGGCCCAGTCCGCGGCAGCGTAACCCGAGCCGGGCATGATTTGCATCAGCCCGATCTCGCCTTTCAATCCGAGCGCCCGGCGGTCGAAACGGCTTTCCTTCCAGATCACCGCTTTGACCAGCGCCGGATCGATATGATTCCGCAAGCCGGCATTCATGATGATCTTGTCGTAGCGGGAGGAACGCGTAAAATAATCATAGATCGTTTCCCCGGTACGCCAGAGCGTATAGGCGATCCCCGCGGCAAATACCGTGACCAGAAACAGCATCAGAAAATACGATTTTCTGCGCCGTTCCCGTCTGCTCTGGTAGATGCCGTAGTTCATGCCAAGCCTTTCCGTTCAGACGGTTCCGTTTCAGTTCTTCGCCGCGTCCTGGGCGGCGAGACCGGCTTCCCGGATCTTCTGTGCTTCCGCACGCAGACGCTTGAAGGTCTCTTCGAACTTCAGTTCGGGATCCAGCGGGATGATCCGCAGTTCACGCAGCTGCTTGATATCCGCTTCCGCCGGAGCGTTCATCATCAGGTCCTGGGCCTGCTGCTTGAACGGGAAGGCGATCACTTCGCGGATGTTCGGCTCGTCTGCGAGAAGCATGACGATCCGGTCGACGCCCGGGGCGATGCCGCCGTGCGGGGGTGCGCCGAGCTTGAACGCCTGGATCATGCCGCCGAAACGTTCGTCCACGGTCTCTTTCTTGTATCCGGCGATTTCGAACGCCTTATACATGATGTCCGGACGATGGTTCCGGATCGCGCCGCTGGAGAGTTCCACGCCGTTGCACACGATATCATACTGATACGCCAGAATGTCCAGCGGATCTTTGGTGGTCAGCGCTTCCATGCCGCCCTGCGGCATCGAGAACGGGTTGTGACTGAAGATGATCTTGTTGGTCTCTTCGTCCAGTTCGAACATCGGGAAATCTACGATCCAGCAGAACTTGAACACGTTCGGGTCGATCAGATTGAGCCGGACGCCCAGTTCGGTGCGGACCTGTCCGCCGATCTCGATCACTTTCGCTTCTTTGTCCGCCAGGAAGAACATCACGTCACCCGGCTTGACATCCGCCCGCTGCCGCAGCAGGTCGAGCTCTTCGCGGCTCATGAACTTCACGATCGGGCTCTTTTCGCCGTCTTCGTTGAAGATGATATAGGCCATGCCCTTGGCGCCGACGCTCTGCGCGAAGGCGATCATGTCGTCGTAGAATTTGCGCGGCTGGTTCGGACCGATGCCCGGCACCTTGATCGAACGCACCACGCCGCCGTTTTTCACGACCTGCGCGAACGCATTGAAGCCGCTGTTGGCGAATACGTCGGACACGTCGATCATTTCCAGCGGGTTCCGCAGATCCGGCTTGTCCGAACCGAAACGGAACATCGATTCCCGATACGGGATCCGCACGAACGGTTCCACTTTCTTATTGCTGAATTTGGTGAAAATGTGGGTGATGACCTTTTCCAGAATGCCGAAAATGTCTTCCTGCGTCACGAAACTCATCTCGATATCGAGCTGATAGAATTCGCCGGGGGAACGGTCGGCGCGCGCGTCTTCGTCGCGGAAGCAGGGCGCGATCTGGAAATAGCGGTCGAATCCGGCCACCATCAGCAGCTGTTTGAACTGCTGGGGAGCTTGGGGCAGCGCGTAGAATTTGCCCGGATGCACGCGGCTCGGCACCAGATAATCCCGGGCACCTTCCGGCGAACTGCTGGTCAGGATCGGGGTCTGGTATTCCAGAAAACCGAGTTCCAGCATCTGTTTGCGCATTTCCGCGATCACATTCGAGCGGAGCATCAGGTTTTCATGCAGTTTTTCCCGGCGCAGATCCAGGAAACGGTATTTCAGACGCAGGGCTTCCGGCGCCTGTTCGTCCTTCGCAATCTGGAACGGCAGTACTTCGGCTTCGCCCAGGATCTCCATATCTTCGGCGACCAGTTCGATTTCGCCGGTGGCGAGCTTCGGATTCACGGTCTCCGGGGTGCGGGCAACGACGGTGCCGGTGAAGCACACCACAGTTTCCACGCGCCAGCGTTCCAGTTCCTGATAAAAGCTCATCTTCGGATTGACTACGACCTGGGTCTTGCCGTAATGGTCGCGCAAATCGATGAAGATCACGCCGCCGTGATCGCGTACGCTGTGGATCCAACCGGAAAGCCGGGCCTTGCTGCCGACGTCCTCTTTACGCAGGGCGTTGCAGGTGTGTGTTCTGAACGGATGCATATCCTTTTTTGATCCCCGGCAGCAGGAGACGGTTGTGCTGGACCACCGGCTCCAGGAAATCCGGAGGATCGCTGTTCCCCAGGATATCTCCGGTAAGCCGATTCTTTCGCCTGATACAAAAACCCTTTATTACTGCACACCCTGGGCTGTTGTAGCCTGGAACCTGGAAAGCG
>JAZUCR010000649.1:0-3633 GCA_045639225.1 Victivallales bacterium | reverse complement strand
CCGGCACGATCATCGGCGTGATCCTGCTGCCGGAACTGCTTTTCCGAACCTTTATCCTGATTCTGACCCATATTCTGATCAAGCTGAAAATCACCGGTATGGAAAAAATTCCGGATCACGGTCCGGTGCTGATGGTTTCCAACCATTCGTCATTTGTCGACAATCTGCTGATCAGTGCGTGCACTTCGCGCCGGGTCCATTTTCTGATGCACGAGGATTATTACCGGATCCCGTTCCTGTATCCGCTGGCCCGTTTCCTGGGCTTCATCGAGGTCCCGCGCGGCATCAAACGGCTCAAAACCATGATGGATACCGTCCGTCAGACTTTACGTGAAGGCGAAGTCGTCTGCGTCTTCCCGGAAGGCAAAATCACCCGGAACGGCCTCATGGATGAATTCTCCGCCGGCTACAGCGTGATGCTGCCGGAAGATATCAAAGTTCCGGTCATTCCGGTGCGCATCGGCATGATGTGGGGCAGTATTTTCAGTTACTATTACGGCAAGCTGAAATTCCGCATTCCGCGCGAGATCCCCTACCCCGCCTCAGTCACGTTCGGCGATGCCATACCGGAAGGGACCACTCCGTTCGAACTGCGGCAGACCATCTCCGAACTCGGAGCCGATACGGAAATGACCCCTCGCAGCAATGAACGCACGCTCCATTACCAGCTGGCCAAGAACGCGAAACGCTATCCGTTCCGGACGCTGATGTATGATTACGGCGGCAAATCGCTGAATTGTTTCCAGGTCTATGTCGGTTCGGCCGTTCTCAGCCGGAAATTCCGCGATATGATCGCGCCGGAATGCAAGTATGTCGGCATCATGATGCCGAACTGCTGTGCGGCGGCGGTTGCCAGCGTCGGCATCCTCATGGCGGACAAAGTCCCCGCCGTGCTGAACTTCACCTCCGGCCGGGATGCGCTCCGCCATGCCATCAATAAAGCGGGTATCACGCATGTGATCACCAGCCGGAAATTCCTGGAAAAGATCAAATTCGAACCGATGCCGGAAATGGTTTTCCTGGAAGACATTGCCAAGACCGTGACCAAGTTCGACAAAATCAAGATGTTCCTGCTGGCGCTGCTGCTGCCGCATCAGGAATTCATGAGCCTGATCTCGCCGGAAACGCACCGCGACGTGATGAATACCGCATTCGTCCTCTTCTCCAGCGGATCGACCGGCATTCCGAAGGGCGTCATGCTCTCGCACCACAACTTCAACAGCGACATCAATTCGTTCATCAACGTCATGTACTGGACTCATAAGGACGTGATCCTCGGCACCCTGCCGATTTTCCACGCCTTCGGTCTGAATACCGCGCTCTGGATGCCGCTGATGATCGGCAGCAAAGTCGTTTACGTGACCAGTCCGCTCGACTGCACGGCAGTATCGAAAGCTTGCCTGAATTTCGGTGTCACGGTGCTGCTGGGGACCCCGACGTTCATCCAGTCGTATCTGCGGCGCTGCGATCCGGAAATCTTTGCCAAGGTCCGCCTGACCATTGCCGGTGCGGAACGTCTGCGGATGGATATCACCGAACGGTTCGACCAGGCCGCCAAAGGCGAACGCGCACTGATCGAAGGTTACGGCTGCACGGAACTTTCGCCGATCGTGGCGATCAATATCGGCAACTCGGTGCTCGACCTCGGGAAGACGGTCGGCAAACAGGGAAGCATCGGACCGGCCATGCCGGGGATCTGCGCCCGGATCGTCGACCCGGTCACCCGCAAGCCGCTGCCGCCTGATACGGAAGGTCTGCTGGTCATCAAAGGCCCGACCGTTATGCAGGGCTATCTCGGCGAACCGGAACTCACCCGTCAGGCCGTTCAGAACGGCTGGTACAACACCGGCGATATCGGCCGCATGGATTCCGACGGCTACATCACGCTCTGCGGACGGCTTTCCCGGTTCAGCAAAATCGGCGGCGAAATGGTTCCGCATGAACTGGTGGAATGCGCCATCAACGAAATCCTGCATCAGGAAGAAAAGACCGCCGCGGTCTCCAGTATTCCCGATCCGGCAAAAGGCGAAGCTCTGGTGGTATTCTACACCAATCTTTCCAAGCCGCCGGAAAAGATCATCGAGGAAATGCGTGCGTCCAACATCACCAATCTGTGGATCCCGAAAGCGTCCAATTTCTACCATGTGGATGCACTGCCGATGCTCGGCAGCGGCAAGCTGGATCTGGTCGCGCTCAAGAAAATGGCCGACAAGCTGGCGGAAGGACAGAAGAACTGAGTCTGCATAAATGGTTCTGGTTCTGAAAATCCTGCTCGGGATCGGGAAGACTTTTGTCTTTTTCGGTCTCGGCGCCGCCGCGTTGAAATGGAAAATCTTCAGCAAGGAAGAAGCGGCACATTTCAGCCGGTTTGCGATCGATGTTCTCACCCCGTTTCTGACCTTTTACAGCATTGTCAAAAACTTTTCGAGGCAGGACGGCGCGGCATTCTGGCAGCTGCCGCTGACCGGTTTCGGCATCGTGTTTTTCAACCTGCTCTGCGGCTATGTGCTCCAATACGGATTGAAACAGAAAACGCCGCGGCGGATGGCGACCTTCGTTCACCTTGCTTCGGTCAATAATTATCTGTATCTGCCGCTGATCCTGGTGGACAGTCTTTACGGAATGAAGGCGGTGGCATATCTGTTTCTGATGAGCGTGGGGACCACGGTCGGATTCTGGACCTGCGGGATGGTGGCATTGGCCGGGGCGGACTGGAAGAAAGCAGTCCGCAATATTCTCAATCCGAATATTGCCGCGGTGGCATTGGCAATCCCATGTGTGCTGCTGGAAATCCCGCTGCCCCCTGCCCTGCTGGAACTCTTTTACGATATAGGGAAAGGCTCGATCGCGCTCTGTCTGATGCTGACCGGCTGTGCGGTATTCTCTGCGGGAGTCCGTCTGGTGGCCTATCGTTACGATGCGGTTTACACGGTCATTGTGCGGCTGATCATTCTCCCGGTTCTGACGGTTCTGCTGCTGAAACTGATGCCCTTGAAAAAAGAGCTGATGGATGTGGCGCTGGTGGTGGCGCTGATGCCTGCCTCCTGTGCGTCTGCGCTGGTGGTCAAACAGTACGGCGGAAGTTCGGATTTTGCGGGACAATCGATCATGTTCAGCACGATCTGTTCGGCAGTCACGATCCCGCTCTTCCTCTATCTGATTTCGTTGTGGAGCTGAGGTTCTGGTTCTGACCACCAGAGATCGTCGATTATCGCAAGCAGAATGAAACTGAATTCACAGGCACCGATTTGTCACGGACAAACAATCAAAGAGTTAATTGCAGACATATTTGCAGGGTATCAACATCATAAAGAATGAAATTGGTTAAAAAAACGTCACCACAAGGGGTATCAATTTGAATTTTACGATTAGTATGATATATTCCATATTTCAAAACAAGAAATTAGACGATACCGTGTTTCAGTGTTGATGCAAAAAAGGAATGGCCATGACAAAAAAGATTTTACCTTTGCTGTCAAGTGAACAAGTAATTTCATACGCTGTCAGCATTCTTCTGATCATAATCGGCGGAATCTTTTTCCTGTTCCATGACTATACGATCACCTTCACATTTCAGGGAACGGACGGCCAGACCAATGTTGAAACCGGTCCCATCCGCATTTATTACACGAT
>JAZUCR010000648.1:0-5062 GCA_045639225.1 Victivallales bacterium | reverse complement strand
TGTGACCCTTGCCGGGGACGAACTGGAAGAGCATCGGCTTCTTGCCGTCGTAATGCTCCACGTCGAACATGATCCCTTTCAGCCCGCCCGCTTTGGCGGCGCGTGCCACCGTGCGGACATTGCCGAGAACGGCCTTCCAGGAGGCATCGTCGAAGAAGCCGTATTCCGAAGCGCCGCAGACGGAAACACGGGTGAAATTATGCTTCAGTCGCGTGAATCTGACCTGTTTCAGATCGTCGGTCCATTTTTTCATCCGGACGGGGTCCAGCGGACGCGGGATGAACACTTCATGACCGAAAGAGACGTCGAGTTTTCCGTTTCTGATCCGGCGGGGGAGTTCGATGGAGATGCCGTCGAAAGGACAGCTTTTCTCGACCAGCTCGATATTGGCGAGCAGAAAAGCCGGATCGGGACTCTTGCCGAGGGCGACCAGTTTCGGCCGGGCCGAAAGGAGCACGGTCAGCAGCGCCAGATTCAGAAACAGGATCTTTTTCATGCGGAGCGCTGTCCTTTATTTCCCGCGGCAGTGTTTGACATAATCGATGGTGCCGCAGGAGAAGATGTTCCCCTTGCCGGGGAAGATGCTGGAGCCGTGTCCGCAGGTCGGCTGATGGATCATTTTGCGGCTGTCCGTGGTCAGCGCATTGTAGGCGGCATAGGTGGATGCCGGAGGACAGGTGACATCGATAAAGCCGACCGCCATGACGACGGGACATTTGATGCGGGGAGCGAAGTTGACCACATCGAAATAGCCGGCGGTTGCGGCGGCTTTGGGATTTTTGCGGAGCAGATTCGGATAACCGGGCAGGTGTCCGGCTTCGGCGCCGAAATGGTCGCACATGGCCGCTGCGGTCGAAACGCAGAACGTCACCTGCGGGACCAATGCGGCCGCCACGATGGCCTGACATCCGCCGAGCGAACCGCCCTGTGCCACCAGATGCTTGCCGTCATATTCCGGACGGCTCTGCAAATAATTCAGCGCCATGACCGTGCGCAGATAGATTTTGCGCATGGCATATTTTTCACGCTGATCGGCGAAATCGGTCCGGTAGTCGCGCGTCAGCTGTTTCCGCAGCTCGTTTTCTTTGGGGTAATTGCGGGCGGGGAGGTTCTGCAGACCGTGGAAATTCAGATTGAAGCAGATCGCGGGAATGCTGCGGGCGGGACCCCAGGCGCCGGGCGGTTCGGCGGAAACCTTGCTGGCGCCGAGATACGACACCACGCCAGGCAGGGACTTGGCGGCGGCGTTTTCCGGCACCGCCAGATAGCCGGTCGCGACGATATCGCCTTGCATCAGCTTGACATCATACAACCGGATCCCCTTCGGCTGTTTCGGCACCTGCACTTCCTTTTCATAAATGACTTTGAGCGGGTTCCGGTTCAGTTCCGCCAGCTGGCCATCCCAGTAAGCATCGAAATCGGCGGGTCTGGGGCGTCCGGCGCGGATCTTTTCGGGTTCGACCGCGGCTCCGCCCAAAGCGGTTTTCTGTTTGCCGGCGGCGTCCTTGTAAAAGAGTCTCACCAGAACGAAGCCCGGATTTTCGGCTTTGACCCGGATCGAGCTGCCTTCCAGTTTCTGCCGCGGGGAATCCTGTTTTCCGGTATTGACCGAATATTGCAGGTCGGCGTTCTGATCGGCAGTGACTTTGAATTCGATCTCTTCGCCGGTTTTATAAACGGCGTCTTGGCGGGAAGCGACGACATAGATCTTCGGCATTTCCGCAGCGAAAAGCGGGACCAGAGCCCCCAGTAAAACGGATGCGAGCACATGTTTGATTTTCATCTTGGAGTTCCTTTCGGATTATGGGATCAGATACAATTCGATATCATCGAAGCGGCAGTCGGAACCGGCTTCGGTTTTGCCGTCCACGCCGCAGCTGACCGTGAGATTTTTGCCTTCATCGGGAACGAAGAGAACGGTCTCGGCCTGCATCCAGCCGTCGGCATCGGGTTTGGAAAAACCGCTTTCCCGGTTCCAGACCGGATCGAATTTGCCGCTGAGGGTGAGGCGGATCTCGGGCCGGTTGTTTTTGGCTTTGGCGCGGAGCAGATAGAGTTCGCCGGGCTTGACCGGGACCACGAAATGGATGCTGCCGAATTTGACGCCGACGAGGCTGGCGGAAGCTTTGCCGGAAGCGCCCTGCGTCTTGTCCACACTGATCTTGCCGGCTTTCTGGCTGCTCCAGGGGACCATGTTCAGTTTCCCGTCCTCGAAATCCACTTTACGGACCAGTTTGGCCTTGCCGTCCTTCACCTGACGGCGGGCGTAATCGAGCGGATTGCGGGCGGCGAGCATGGCGTTTTCCAGACCGGGCAGCAGTTCGCTCCAGAGCCGGGCTTTGCCGCCGCCGTTCTTCGCCAGGATCTGTTCATAGACTTTGCCCAGCTGGATCGGATACCATTTGGCCGCGGCATCGTAATAGATCCAGGTGTAGGCGCTGGATGCCTCGAGGGCGGCGTTCAGATTCCGGCGGAACAGCGTCACCTGATCCATGTGCGGAGAACTCAGCCGCCAGAAACCTTTTTTATTGGTGTAGCATTCCATATACATCGCGGCGGCGAGTCCGGACTGGGCCATCACCTTGGTCCGGAGTTCGGGGGCGCAGAGGAACGGCGTCCGGGTCAGGAAATTTTGCGCGATGCGGCGGTAATCGTTCTCGCCGGAGGCCTTGTAGCCGTGGAATTCATAGCCGTCGTAGAGTCTGCCCTGCGGCGGAAGTTCATCGAACATGCCGTCGAAAAACGCCGGGCTCAGGCCGTAGAGTTCGTCCTGCAGCCGTCCGTTCAGATCGGGACTGTCCAGCGCGGGGAAGTTGATCGAATACGATCCAAGCACCGCGACCATGGTGATGTCCGGATATGCCGTCGCGATGGCGCGCATCATCTCTCTGCCGCGTTTCCTGGCCTGCTGCTGACATTCGGCAAAACTCTTTCCGCCTTTCGGATCGAATTTGAAGACGGGCCAGACTTTGGTGCCGCCGTAATGTTCGATGTCGAGGAAAATGCCTTTGAGACCGTTCTTTTTGGCGATATCGGCGAGGATCCCGGCATTGTGGCAGATGCTTGCCCACCGCTGGTCATCGAACAGATTCGAATCGTATCCGCTGGTGGCGATATAGAGGAAATTGTCGGTGAACTGACGGAACCGGGTTGCCTTCAGATCCGCTTCCGCTTCCCGGAACCATTCCCGTTTCCAGGGGATCCCTTTGAAGACCGTATGACGCGATGCCTGGAAAGGTTTGCCGTTGACAGTGACATTGGCGTTCATGTGGATCACCATGCCGTCGGCGGGAATAAATTTTTCGGCGATATCGACATGATCGCGCAGCTCGCGGGTGTTCAGCGAGCTGAACCCGAGCGTGATGATTTTCTTGTGGTTGACGCATGGAGCCAGCGGGGAGTCCTGCGCCGCGGCGGGGAGCAGCGCGGCCAGCACCGCCAGACAGGAGACCATTGTTTTTTTCATGTCCGATCCTTTCCGGTTCTTTATTTTCAGTGAATCAAATCCATTACCGTTTTCCGCCATTCGAGAAAAGCGGGAGAGAACCATTTTTCCGGATCCCGGGCGAGTTCCCGGAGTGCGGCGTCTGCCATCGGGCGGGTCCGGAATGCGAAGACCGGGGCTTCGCCGAGCCGGGCGGTGCGGATCAGTCCCTGTGCCGCCAGCCGGAGATGCATGGCTCGGCCGTCGAAAAAGCACCAGGGAGCTTTCTGCCGTTCGTAGGCAAGCAATTTCCGGCAACGGTCCCGTTCGGCCTCGGGCAGACGGTCCAGCAGTCCCGCCGCATAACGGGACTCGATCCAATGTTTCATGGTGCATGAATTCATAGTGCAGCCGATGAAAGCATAGAGGGCATTGAACTGATACAGTTTGCTCCAGGGCGAGACTTCGGCGAATGCGGTTTCGCTCCAGGGGGAAGGGAAGCGGCGGCCTGCGCCGTGACTGTCCGTCAGTTCCGCCGCGCGCGGACCGATGGCGCTGACCGAATGGCTGAAATGATTGCTCCGCAGCGCCCGCGGATCCTGCCGCATGGTTTCCGCCACAAGACCGTTCCAGGCGGGGGAGTTGTTCAGATCGAAATCTTCTTCCCTGCGTTCGAGCGGTTTGCCGTTGTACCACAAAGTCGGGACGGCGACCGTGCCGTCCGGTGCGACCGCATCCAGAGCGCCGTCGATCACGGTTTGTGGTCCGCCGTCCACATGGCCCATGCTTTTGAGGGAACTGTGGAACAGCAGGATATCGCCCGGCTGCGCCCCGAGTTCACGAAACGCGGCGGCAATATCCGGTCTGCTGACTTCGCTGCTCATGACCGGCCGGTGGTCTGCGGGGTCATTCCCGCACCCAGTGGTTGTCGGTTTGCGTGTAGGTCCGCAGCGGCATTCCGGCCTGATACATCTGGAAGGTCCAGGCTTCCTTGTCCCTGTTGCCGTAGGTCAGCGTTTCCACATGGTTGTCCACGTAACTGATATTGGCGGAGGTGACGTGACGGGGCCACAGATGGTTGCCGGTACCGGGAGAGCCGAAAGTGCTGTAATTGTCGGTCAGACGCATGCTGCCGGTGGACCGGTTGGCCTGCATCGACTCCCCGAGAAAGAACATGTGACCCGGACGGCGGATCTGGGAGAGACGGGCCGGAACCTCCCTTCTAGAATCGCCGGAAGCATAAAGACGGGTGGCGGTGGTCAGGTGATAGGCGTTGACTCCGTAATGGATGTTCGGCCAGTGTCCGGCATAGTCCTGCTGCCAGTTGACATTGCGTTCCAGCTGGCTGTTATAGGAGATCTGGCTGGCGCTGGCATTGGTGCCGAGTTTGAAAGAGGGACAGATCATGACCTTGTTCGTGGCGTATTTCAGCATGGAAAGAGTGCCGGGCCAGCTGGGTGTGTGAACGTTATCCAACGCACTTTTCCACCACGGACTGCTCGGGAAGAAATATTCGAAACTGTCATTGGCATACATCAGCTTGCAGCTTCCCAGCTGTTTGATGTTGTTGGTGCAGGCAATGCCCCGGGCCTTTTCCCGGGCCGAATTCAGCGCGGGAAGCAGCATGCCCGCCAGGAT
>JAZUCR010000647.1:0-5464 GCA_045639225.1 Victivallales bacterium | reverse complement strand
GTTCGATTTGAAGCTTTGGAGCGTATTGTGCTGCAAGGTGTTCAGCAAGGTGTCGGACGATTCGAATTTTCCCGCTTCCGGGAATGACGTATGCACGAATTGCGCCCGGATGTCCAGCAGTTCCGCCTTGCCGCCGTAGATCCATACCTGCGCATAGCGGAAGCCGTGATAGGCGAACGAAGGTTCATATTCCTCCCCGCCAGGATCGCCTTTCAGAATGTAGCCGTCCGTCTGGAACTGTCCGAAATTCGCATACGGCGCGATTTCCTGACGGTTGATATGCCATGAGATCGGATCGATCTGTTCCGAATACAGCACCCGGATCTCGGTTCCCGCTTCGCCTTTTACTTTGATCCGGCACCAGCCGGCGAGGTTCGTGCCGAAATCGTAAGTGGTTTCCCAGCAGGTGATGAACCGGCTGCCGACCGGCGGATAACTCTGCATGACTTTGCATGGATCATTGATCTCCCGGATCACCCGTCCGCCCGGCGGCATGCACGGAACCGCCGCTTTCCAATCGGAATCGTCCAGTTCCGGATCGGCGAATCCGGGCACTTTCAGCCGCGCATCGTAAAGCTGTCCGTTCCGGAATTCGTTGAAGGTGACCGGACTGCTGTGCACTTTCCAGCTGGCATCGCTTTTCGCGACAGTTTTTCCGTCGACCACGACATCGCACAGCAGTTTCGGATAATCGCGCCACGGTGCCTTGTCGAAACTCCATTTGTGGATCCGGCAGTTGAAAAGACCGTTTCCGAGCAGGACCGTCAGGGCGTTTTTTCCTTTTTTCAGGTGTTTTGTCACATCGTATTCGATGAACCCGACATGTTTGTCGAACTGCGACACGGTCGGAGCCAATACCCGGTCGTCGGCTTTCCGTCCGTTCACATACAGCACATGCCAGCCCAGCCCGCAGAGGAAGACCGAAGCTTTTTTCGGTTTGCGTTCGCAGACAAAGGTTTTCCGCAAATACGGCGCGTTGTTGTTCTGATCGGTGGGAGTTCCCATCGTGCTTCCGTCGTTGATCCAGCGACCCTGCCATTTCCGTTCCAGATTCATTTTGATCTCCCCGTCAGTTTTCCAATTCTTCCGGCATCGGACCATGCAGCTTGCGCATCCCTTCCACCGCCGTGTTGACCAGTTTCAGCGATTCGAACGGCTGGATGTAAGCGGAGTTGACCGCCACTTCATAACCGCCCGCCAGATACGCATTCGCATGCGGCAGATAACTCAGATATGCCGTTGAATTATACAGGATGAAGGTCCTGCGGTAAGGCGAATGCCATTTGATTTCCTGTCCGATTTCGGCCAGCATTTCACCGGGCACACCGACCAGACAGACCTCGTTGTTGAGCGCCAGCAGCTGGATCTCCGCCTCGGTTTCACGCTTGCCGGCATAGAGCGGCATCTCCTGCCGCTTTTCCTGCTGATCGCGCCGCAGCTGCAGCGTTACGGTCTCGATGGACGCATGGATCTTCGGGTTTTCGAGCCGGTAAAGATCCTTGTTCCGGCAGGCGTCGCAGATCCCGCGGATCGCTTCCACCGCGATCCCCGATGCACATTTATGCACGCTTTCCCAGCCGCATTCGGAATCTTTCGGGAACTGGTCGCCCGCCGCACCGTCCACGAAGACGCACCAGCAGCTGTTGTCTTCCATAATCCGGCGGACTTCCCCGGGGTAATCCGCGGAGATCTGATGCGCGCCCAGACCGGGTGAATGTGAGGCCAGCGGATGCGCCGCGAAATTCAGCAGCACGCCCAGCGGATGACCGCTTTTCGGCGGCGTGAAGATCAGCATTCCCAGTTCCTGATCGACGAATTCCGTGCCCAGCGGTTCCAGCCAACGGAAATGCGGCAGGAATTTGCAATGGTTGGACCCGTCCACATACCTCCGGTTGTAGTTCTGGTCGCATTTGCACGAATAGAAAGAAACGTCAGCTTCCTGCCACTCTTTCTGTGCCTGATCCACGCCCTGCGCGGTCCAGACATAGAGTTTTTCGACATAATCCAGATTGGCGCTCCGCCGTCCCAGCGAACGCGTATGCGGCCCGCTGTGCGTATGCGTGCAGCTCAGGATTACATTCGCTTCCGGACATCCCAGCTGTGCTGCGACGTTTTTGCGGATTTTCCGGATAAACGTTTCATCCAGTCCGAGCAGGTCGTAACCCAGCACCGCGGCTTTGGTGTCGCCGTCGTCCAGCAGCAGAATGGAAACTTTCAGATCGTCATGGATCCGGACGGTGACGTCGTTGACTCCGTATCCGGCGGCGGGTTCCCCGACCTCCGGTGTAATGATCTGGTCGCAATGTGCGATTTTCATGAAAACATCTCCTGTTCAGTTTTTCCGGTTGTATTTATCCGGTCAATATATCATCATTACCTGTTATTTCAACTTGAAAACGGACTGTATGCGCTTTCCCCGCGGACTTTTTACGGAGAATACCGAGAATACGGAGAATACGGAGGGCGCGCACTACACGGTCAGGTGCGGAAAACCGCAGATCGCGTGTCATGGCATGTCTGCCGCGTTCTCCGTTTTCTCCGTCTTCTCCGTTTTCACCGTATGAGTTCGCGTTTCTCTCTTTGTCAGTCCGCCGTCCGATGTCTACCGCGTTTTCCGCGCTCGTCCGACTCGTCCGACCTGTCCGACAAAAGTTCGCGGAAACTCAGCCACTCACTCTTTCCCGGCTTCCAGATACATCACGGTGTTGGCCTTCATATTGAACAGCAGATTGCCGTACTTATCCATCCGGTAGGGGATCTCCGCCAAGTCGTGTGTCTCGTCGATCAGATACAGTTTCGCACCGCGCAGGTCGATTCCTTTGACCTTCAGGGTCAAGGGCAGATCACCCGGCAGATCGTCCTGTTCGAAAAATCGGCTGAAAAGAATCCCGATACGGCCCTTTCCATCGGTTGCTCCGGTTGCCGCCAGACCGTTTTTCCCTTTGACGTCCACTTTGATCTGCCGTCCCAGCCGCACGAGTTTCGACCAGGCGAGAAGAGAATAATAACCCTTCAGCGGAGCGTAGGTATAGAAATCGAAAAGGCCGTTCAAGCAGCATGGCCGGGCATCATAATACATCAGCATATCCACCGGGGCATCCTGAAAGCGGCTCATCATCGCTGCCGTGAAAACCGCACCTTTCAGACCGATGATCTGCCGGATGGTATAGATGTAATGTTCCGACCAGTTGCGGATATAGTTCCACTCATTGAGGATGCTTTCCGTTTTACGATATCCGCTTTCATCCAGCATTTTACGGACGATTTGAGCTTTCTCGACACCCTTGATCGGATTGTTTCCGTAAAAATGCCAGGAGAAAAAATCCAGCGGCACCCGGGGCGTTGCTTTCATTGCAGCCAGGAACTTTTCTGCCCATGGAAGAACGCCTGCCAATGCCGGACCGCCGATTTTCAGCTTCGGAAAACATTTTTTCAGATGCTGCGCGGTTATGCGGTACATCTGGAAAAATTCCTCATCGGTTCCCTGCCAGGTCGGCTTGTGCTCCTGTACTGCAGTGAGATCCGGTTCATTCCAGATTTCCCAGTATTCGATGTCCATTTTGAACCCGTTCGCCCAGCCTTCGTTGTAATGCCGGATGATGTGTTCGCAGATCACCGCCCATTTTTTGAAATCGGCGGGGACTTTCGTACCGTATTTTTCCGGAGCGTGTTCGATTTTGCTGCCCAGACGGTAGAAAACTTTGCTGCCTCCTTCCGCGATGGTTTTCAGATACCGGTCGGTCCGGGCAAAATCATACGAGGACGGATCATCGGCATCCTTGGAGAAATCCGGGAAAATCGCGTGGACATCCACCGTATGTTCGCCCCCGTAAGCGGAAAAGAACGATGCATCGTGATTGCGCACAAACGGGATCTCCAGATCGCGGAACCGGTCGAAATTCCCGCGCGATTGAATGCTTTTTGCCTTGATCGGACCGTTGTTCAACGCATTCATCGGCTTGATTTTTCCCAGCGCTGTTGTCGGATCGGCTTCGACCGTCAGCGGACTGCAGGGATCGATCATTTCAGCCGGTTCTTCTTTCAGACAGAATTTCCAGCTGGCATCGCCGCGCCTGACCCGGATCTCCAGCTGGTTTTTTCCCGCTTTTCCCGTCCCGCAGAATCGAAAATTCCCATATGAAATATTCAAAAATTCGGAGTTCCCCTTGGGAAAAGTCGAGAAAATGGTTTTTCCGTTTAGTTTCACTTCGAACCAGTAATCCGCGCCCGCGCCGAATCCCAGTTTCGTCTCTTTTTTCAGTTCGAAATGATTGGTGATCACGCATTCATCGTAACATTTCCCTGTCCTTCCGGCAACCTGGTCCAGATCGACCGCGTAATTCTTTCCGAATTGAAAGACTTTTTCCGGACCCGATCCTTCGCGGAAAGTCCATTCTTTTGCAAGATGCATCTCTTCTCCCTTTCCTGTGATCGACAACAACAGACTGACAGCAGCAGTCAAAAAAATTTTTCTCATGGCATGTTTCCGTTATTTCAATGATTTTTCATCGCCGTTTTTTTGTGCGCAGCGCTCCTCCCGAATTTCTGAGGCGGGCCTTTCGCACCGGAGCGTCTGTTGACGGGTGTCCCGCCCTGTTCAGACGCTCCGGAGAAAACGGGGCTGCCGGGATCATTCCGTGAGCAGGTCGGAATCCAGACTCGCCGAAGTGAAGCGGTATTGGCCGTTGCCCAGGGAAACAGTTTTTCCGTAATGCGATTTCAGCTTGGGCGCATCCTTGACGGTAATTACGGCATCGGCGCCGTTCTTGCCCGGTTTTCCGCCGCATCCGACGATAATCACGCCGACTTTTCCGGCATCGGACCGGAATGCCCTCGCCGCGACTTTGGCAGGACCGTGATTTTTGACAGAAATTGCAGGTGGTTTCCCGATGCCCATGATGTATGGCTCCGCCAGCTTGAGGGGGGCCGCGATCTCCGGCAGGGCCGCTACCGCACGTTTGTGCCAGTCCGGATCGCCCATTTTCTTCGCTTTTTCGCCCCAGCGTTCCTTCACGGGGTAAATGTACATGTTAAACGCCCGGACCCCGCCGATCGCGAGGAGGAAACTCATGGCCCGGATCTGCGTCGGGTTCGGATCATGCCATTCCGCGTATTCTGCGGGCGTCGTCACGTTTTCGTTGATAAGCCCCCAGTTGAACACCTGCAAGGTACCCCAGTGGAGAAGCCCCGTCTTTTCGCCTGCCTGAGTATGCATCAGTATTGAGCTGATGCCATCTCCTCTGGATCGTTTGCCCAGTGGATAAGGATCCTGCGTAAACTGGTCGCTGGCCCGCGCATAGTTCGGAAGGAATCCTGGCTGATTCGTGCACCCGACGGTGGGGTGCCAGGGGTCGAGCCTGTTGATCTGTTCACGGAACAAAACCCCCTTGGGAATCCCGAATTCCTCCATCTCGTCGTTCACATACCATCCGAAAATTGCCGGGTGGTTCGAGATGGCGGGAAT
>JAZUCR010000646.1:0-2320 GCA_045639225.1 Victivallales bacterium | reverse complement strand
GGTGCGGGTCCCGGCCACCACGTCTTCGCCCTGCGCGTTGATCAGCCATTCGCCGTAGAACTTGTTGTCGCCGGTAGCGGGGTCGCGGGTGAACGCCACGCCGGTCGCGGAGGTGTCGCCCATGTTGCCGAACACCATGCTCTGGACGTTGACGGCGGTGCCCCAGTCATCCGGAATGCCTTCGATGCGGCGGTAGGCGGTGGCTTTCTTGCCGTTCCAGCTTTTGAAGACGGCGCCGATGCCGCCCCAGAGCTGCTCTTTGGCGCTGTCCGGGAAATCGGCTTTCAGAACTTTCTTCACGGTTTTCTTGAAATCTTCGCAGAGCTTCTTCAGATCGGCGACTTTCAGGTCGGTATCGGACTCATAGCCTTTTTTCTTCTTGTAGTCGGCGAGCATGTCGTCCAGCTGTTTGCGGATGCCTTTGCCGTCGGCGGGTTCGATCCCCTCGGCCTTTTCCATCACCACATCGGAATACATCATGATGAGGCGGCGGTAGGCGTCATAAACGAAACGTTCGTTGCCGGTCTTCTTGATCAGGCCGGGGATGGTGGCGGGGCAGAGGCCGACGTTGAGGACGGTTTCCATCATGCCGGGCATGGAGCTGCGGGCGCCGGAACGGCAGGAGACCAGCAGCGGATTCTTCGGATCGCCGAATTTCATCCCCATGATTTTTTCGACTTTGGCGAGCGCGTCTTCGACCTGTTTGGCCAGCGCGGCGGGATAGCTCATGCCGTTGTTGAAATAAGCGGTGCAGCATTCCGTGGTGATCGTGAAGCCGGCCGGGACCGGGAGATTCAGGTTGGCCATTTCAGCCAGGTTCGCACCTTTGCCGCCCAGCAGGTTCTTCATGGACGCATTGCCGTCGGAAATTCCTTTTCCGAACAGATAAACATACTTGGAGGCGTTGACTTTTTTACTGACAGCTTTCTTTGCCATCTTTTTTCCCTTTCGAATTTACTGCAGTGTTTTGAACCACTTTATTTTCATTTGATAAACTGCGAAAATTGAACATTTCCCCTCAGAATTTTTCGAATGCGGCTAACAGCTCCTTCTTTTTGATGTTGGTTTCGTGTTCGATCATCACGAAACAGCCGTTGACTGCGGCCGGAAATGCAACACCGTTGATATATAACTTTTTACTTTCCCGGATCTGATCCAGCTTGTGTCTTTGCTTTTTCAGCTTGGGATTGTACACATAAAAGAACACTTCGCGTCCTTCCACGCGGATGGAAATACCGTCCAGTGCTTTGACCGGAACGGGAAATACTTTGCCGTCCACCGTGCCGCCGACCTGGGTGATCATGTGATTGGCCAGTTCCTGAAGGGTCTGGTCGCTGTTGTCCTTGAATCCGGAGCAGGATACCGTTGCCAGCAGGAACAGGATCCCGGCTGCCGCGCCAATTCCATTCCAATTCAATATTTTCCGCATGACAGGAATACCTCCTTGAACGTATCGTTATGTCATCGAATAATCGGAGAAATATATCGGCGATGCTGCCAGCGTTCCCGGTTGAGTATTTTTTGAGATGATTCCGGGATAAACAATATTGGGGAATTTTTCGAAAGCTGCTGGAGAAACAGCAGCCGCCGAAAGATTACTCAATCCTGGCCGACCGGAGCATCCACAAAAAAACTGTCGCGGATCCTGGCAGAAAACGCCATTTTCTTCAACTATGCCTTTAATTTACCACCGTTTTCTCCATTTTGCAAGTTGAAAATCATGATTTTATGCAATATATTATGACTTTTATGAAAAAAAGTTTCAAAAAAAGGTCTTTTCCGATGAAACATACCGTAATTCATGCCGGATATCCCGGCGACAGTTCGCGTGCAATGCTCAAACGCATGGAGAACGATGTGCTCCGCCATCATCCCGATACCGTGGTGATCGAATGCGGCGCCAACGATGCGGTCAATCCCGCCGCGCTCACCTCGGTCGAGGAATATACTTCCAACCTCAAAAAAATGGTCTACAACCTCGAGGAGATCGGTTCCGATATTCTGTTCGTGACCTCGCCGCCGGTCTATGCTCCGGAAATGATCGTGCGCTATAAATTCCCGCAGCGTCCCGATACCGAGCTCAATCCGATCTTGGACCAATACGTGGAGGCCATGCGCGGCGTAGCCTCGTTTCTCAACCGCCCGCTGCTGGATGCCTCCCGCATCCTCCACACCGTCGGCAATGTCGGTCCCGGTCCGGAAAGCCTGATCCGCAATCAGGCCAATTCGGGCGTGATCGACGGCGCTCATCTCACGGTCGAAGGTTACCGGTTGCTGGCCGTGCTCGTTTATCAGGCCCTGGTCGACCATCACATGCTCG
>JAZUCR010000645.1:0-3138 GCA_045639225.1 Victivallales bacterium | reverse complement strand
CATTTCCGATTTGCATTCGGGACATGGATAACGGAGAGTAAATTCGTCAATTTCGCCGTTTAATCCGCAGTTCGCACAATGAAGCACAAAAGAAAAGTCAGACTTCATGTTTGCATCATTTTTATTTGGACTCATTTTTTTCTTTCTCCTGCTGGAGCAAGTCATAGGCAAGGCAATAATATTTTTTGCTTTGCTCAGTCAACCGGCAGATCCCCAATAAACGTCCTGCAGTTTTATAAAGAGCATCCCGATCGGAAAAAGCATGATACTGCGTCAGGACCCAACGCATGGCATTTTTGATTTCGACGAGAGGAATTTGATCGATCGAACGAGAAGAGGCTTCCTCATCTGCGGGACAACGGAACATTTGGAATGTTTCCGCGGATTCCGCAGAGGGGTCTTTCGACCAAAAGACGAATTGTCCATCCGCCTGTTTCACTCCATCACACCGAGATAGTATGGCATTCAGAACTGACGATATTTTATTACCTATTCTGGTAAACCCCCAGGCATCGGCCATGCGGCGCTGCAAAAGCTTTTCAACGATGGGACCTTCTTTCGAAATAATATAATCAAGCTGCTGTTTCAAGATAAAACGCATGGCCGGGTCGTAAAAACGCTCGGGGAACCGGACATGGGGTTGAAACAGGGGTTCCTGGGAATAGTTTATGCTGGGATAGGGGGAAGCAGCCGCAGTATCATCAGGCGGTTCATCCGGTATATAGTCCTGAATGTCGATTTCGTCCGTCGATGATGGCTGCTCCGGAGGCAGATCGTCGTGAAGCTTCTGGTCTTCTGTCAAAATTGCCTCGTTGAGTTGCTCGAGCAGTTTTCTTTCGGATTTTTCGCGGTCTTCCCACCATGAAGGAGCCCATACGCGGCAAAGTTTCCAGCCGAGGCGTTCCAATATCTGCTCCCGCAGCTTATCGCGATCCCGTGCAGAGCGGGTATTTTTATAATACTCTCCATCACAGGTGATTCCCAATACAAAACGTTCGGGGTGATTGGGGGAGACAACAGCCAGGTCAATTTTGTAAGCGGAATGTCCAATGTTCGGTTTGACCTCGAAACCTTTATTTTGCAAGAATTTGGAGATTTCATCTTCCAGCAGCCCGGCATAGTCACTGAAATCATCCTGGGGGAAATCGTGTTCCAATGCGCCGCTTTCGGCATAAGCAAGAAACTCTTTCAGGTCACGAGGTCCTGCCTTGGTGGTTTTCGACAAGTCCATGTCAGCAGCGTGAATGGATGAAAAAACACAGATTTCTTCTTTTGCGCGGGTGATGGCGACATTCAGACGGCGTTCTCCCTTGTCCATATTAAGCGGTCCGAAGTTCATGTAAAACTTGCCAGAGGAGTCAGGAGCATAGCCGATGGAGAAGAAAATAACATCTCTTTCATCCCCCTGAACATTTTCAAGGTTTTTCACAAAAACAGGTTCATTGATGGATGGATCAAAAAACTTTTCGATTTCGGGATGCTTTATTCTTGCCTCATCCAGCATATCTTCTATAAGGATCTGCTGCTTGATACTGAATGTCACGATCCCGAGCGACTTGTTTTCGAAAGCCGGGTTTTTCAGCTTGCGGACAACTTCGCGGACCACAGCTGAAGCCTCAATGGAATTGGTGCCCGTTTTGTTTCGGTCGTAAATGCCGTTTTTAATAAATTTGAAATGAACGGCAGCGGCCATTTTGACGGTCGGAGCGGGAAAAGTCCACAGCGAATTATCATAATAATGAGCATTGCTGAATGCAATCAAGGATTCATCTTTACTTCTATAATGCCAAAGCAAGTGAGCCTGATAGAAACCATCGGCAAGGCATTCCTGGAGGAGACTCTCGAGTTCAACGATATTATCCTCGCTGGCATCATCGTCGGAATGGTTTTTAAAGAAAATAGTCGGAGGCAGCTGTTTCGGATCTCCGGCCACAATCAATTGTTTACCTCGTGCAATTGCCCCGACGGCATCTTCCATGGGAATTTGAGATGCCTCATCGAAAATGACTAAATCGAAAATCCCGTATGAAGCAGGCAGGAATTGTGCTACGGAAAGAGGACTCATCAGAAAACAAGGCTTCAAATCGAACAAAATACTGTTAATTTCCTCCAAAAGTTTTCTGACCGGTTTGTGTCCTCTCTGGCGGCTCAACTCTCTTTGGAGGATACCTAATGGGGTTCCTTCAATCGGCTGGCCTCGACGAGCTTTCAAACTGGGCAGTCGCTCTGCCAGCTTCGAGATAATGATTTTTTTACTCAAGTCCGCATATTTTTCATCGAAGATCTGAAAATTTTTAATGATGTCTTCGTGCCTGCTTCCTAAAAAGTCTCTCAAACATGCTACGGCAGAGAAGATTTCATCACAAAACTTTCTTATTACGATATGTTCAATGACATAGGGAACCTGATGGCATTTTATCTTTTTGTCTTCGATGGCAGAAACAATAGAATCAAGATCCGCAGCCAACGCATTGTCGCGCTCTTTTCTCCAAAGACACCAATACCGCAAATCCGAGTATTTCTTTGCCAGTTTTTCGGAAAAAACGGCATATTGCTCCAAGCAGTTCGGAGAATGATCCGGCACCCAGGAGGAAGCGATATTCCCAAGCAGACGCAAAGAGTCTATTTTCTGCTTTGCATCGTGCCAAAGCCCGTCGCAGCAGCTGATTTCGTTCTGCAAAGGGCTTTGCGTAAACAGCATTCGATCAGCGTTATGTAACAATTCTGCCCAGAAGATCCGTGAATGCTGATAGTCTGACTGGTTATCCCGGCAGGCCTTATTTCCTTTAACATCCAGCTCATCCAGATATCCGACAATGTATTTAAGCTTTTCCCATGTCCCGATTCCTTTCTTCCACCAGTATTCGATTTTATCGGAGAGACCATACTTTTCTGCAATGGAAAAAAGCCCGGCATGGTTTTCTGCAAACATCCCGATCGAGTTTACATAATCGCTGATCAGATAATTATCCTGCTGCGGCGGGACAAAACCAGTGCAGTCAAATTCGGAAGCCAAATCCGGACCCCTGGCATTTTTGGAATCTCCGTGCACATTTTTGAAAAAGAAATCGAAAAACAGATCTGAGGCTTTTGCGTATTTGTCCCACAAACCCGCAAGCTGTCTGGAAACACGGATGA
>JAZUCR010000644.1:0-14814 GCA_045639225.1 Victivallales bacterium | reverse complement strand
CGCCAGCCGCCAGCAGGCCGGAGACTGCAAAAAATACTGTCAGCAGCATTGCATTCAGGAGGTTTTTTCCCATGATATGTTCCTTTCCGTAAAATCTTATTTCGAGAGCCGTTCGACCGCCTTTTCAGCGGGAGCGTAATTGAATTTGAATTTCACTTTTTTCCCGAATTCGACTGCCCGCCGGTAATATTCCAAAGCCTTTTTCGGATCTCCGCTTTTTTCGTATGCGGATGCCATGTCCACACAGGCGGAATAACCGTTGGCAGGATGCAGGGATTTATTCCGCAGCACATCCTCGAGAATCACAATGGCAGCGCCCGGATCACCATCCCGGAAATGCAGCATTTTGGCGATCAGGCTGTAGGTGGCGAAGTATTCATTGCTCCGGGCGGAAGCCTCGAGGCGCGCTGCGGCATAAAGGAATTCGAGACCCTTCCGCCAGCGGGGTCCCCAGAGCATGGCTTTTCCGTAGATATTCATCAGGTCCCGGCACTGCGGTTCGGTAAAACGGCCGGAATCGACTGCGGTCCGCACCTTTTTTTCGAGTTCACCGACCTGGGATTTCGAGGCCAGAAGCCGGCATTCCTTTTTCAGCTCGGCAAAGTTTTTTTCGCCGGCGGAAAGGAAGGACATCCCGACTGCAAGAAAGAGCAATACGAAAAATGTTTTCACAGGCACACTCTTTTCGGCTTGATCGTCAACTTTCGGCTAAAATACATCGGTTCCAGATAAAAAGCAATCTTCCGGTCTCATAAAGAAACGATTTTTCCGGTCCGGGCGGATTCATCGGCGGCAAAAGCCGTCCGGGCACAAGCCAGACCGTTGACGGAACCGGAAACCGTGCAGGGCCGGTCATTCAGAAGGGAATCCATGATCTCCGAAGCCATGATCCGGTCGCCGCCGCCATGGCCGCCGCCGTGGAAGTGCAGTTCCGTGGTGAAGGTGTCCCCGTAGCGGCGGTATTTCAGACTGCCGGAAAAACACTCGGCAATGATGTTTCCCTCGGTGCAGCAGATATACATCCGCCGCTCCGGAATGGCATTGGCCAAAGTCAGCTGGAAACTCATCTTCACTCCGTCGGGATATTCCATGATGACCTGATGATTGTCGTAAATATCCTTGGGCGAGGTGAAGGGATTGATGCGGTGTTTTTCCGGGACCCAGGCCGCGAAAGTATCGTGATCGAACTTGTCCCAGAGCGCCGCATTCTTCGGAACGAAGAAATCGAGTCCGCAGAAACTGGCCGCCCGCAGCGGAAGCGCGCCCGCATACCAGTTCAGAAGATCGAGGTCGTGAGAACATTTCTCCAGCAGATAAGGACCGGCTTTTTCCCGGAACCGCCGCCAGCCGTAATCGGCGCTCATGGAGTTGCCGCCGCCGTATGCTTCCCGGTTCTCGCTTGCAGCAATGTTCAATATCGATCCGAACGTTCCGCTGTCGAGCAGTTCTTTCACCTTCCGGTAGATCGGGGCATACCGCAGGACGAATCCGGTCATGATGCTGATCCCCGCTTCCTTTTCCGCTGCGATGATCCGTTCGCAGTCGGCCAGGGTAGTGGCGAGGGGCTTTTCGGAAAAAACCTGCTTGCCCGCCTTCAGAGCGGCGAGGATGGCCTCGCAATGATAACAGTTCGGGGTGAAAATGCAGACGAAGTTCACCGTGGGATCCTGAACTGCCTCCTCCATGGAAGAGGCGGCCCGGAAATCTTCGCCGGTCCACGCCTCCCGGGCTTTCCGGATCGCTTCCGGATCGATATCATAGGCGCATACGATCCGCGCTTTTCCGTGAGCCATAGCCAGAAACTTTTTCGAGACCCCGATCCCGCGCTCTCCGCAGCCGATGACTGCCATATTGATCTGTTTCATTTTTTCTCCTTCCGATCCTGTTTCAAAAATAAAATCTCACCTCGGTATTCAGCTCATAGACCGTTCCTGAACATTACGGCAGGAAATATTCGTTGAGGACAGCTTTGCCCCGCAGTCCTTCCACGATCCGCATGGTGTCGGCATGACCGTCGCCATGCAAATAGATGGATTTATCGCCGTGCGCATTCAAGTTGATCCGTTTCTCGGTCGCATCGGCAGTCCAGCGGAACTCGAATCCGGAAGCTGAGGTTGACGGTTCGACGACGGAAATATACTTGGTCGGCTGTTTCAGCTGCGGCAGCTTGAGCGTTCGGCTGTTCGCCGGGGCAGTCGGATGAAAGAAACCCTTCTCGCGGTTGGGACGGTAAAAAAACGAACTGGCATTGTATACGCATTCCCGCCCGTTGATCGTCGTTTTGGACAGGTAATAATAGGTTTGATCGTTGAGATGCCGGGCAGGACACACCGCGACCTTGGCCGGAGCGTCCAGCTTGAGGTTCAAATAATCCGCGATCAGGATGAAAAGATGTTTGTAATTGGTCGACGCATTTTTATCCACTACCGGGAAATATCCCACATTGCTGTCGATATACAGCTGGATCGCCAATCCGACCTGCTTGTTGTTGGCCAGGCACGCAGACTGTTTCGCCGAATTCCGGGCCTTGTTCAGCGCCGGCAGCAGCATCCCGGCCAGAATGGCAATGATCGCTATCACCACCAGAAGTTCGATCAAAGTGAATAACCTTTTCTGCTTCCGGATGGAACCGAAATCTTTCTTCTGCAATAAGTTCATTTTCATCTCCTTTTTCTGAGTTATGAGTATTTTTTCCTGACATCGGGCAATAAATATACCTTCGGCAAACAAAAATATCAATAGTTAAAAGTAAACATTGCATGACAGAAATGAACATTCTGCGGCTTTTCCGAAAAAGTCATTGTCTCCGCCTTGAAAAATGCCGCAGCGATGCTACTTTAATCGCGAAGCAGAAAGGACCGCAAATGACAGAACGAACTGCAGCAGCCGACTATTTCGATGAACTGAGAGTCATTTTTGTCGGCAATTTCAAGTTTCTGACCCGTGGACTGTTTGTCAAACGCGATCATCTCCGGATTGGGCTGATGACCGGTTCGCAGGTGAAAAAACAGACGAAAACGAACACGTTTTCCACAGTCTGTCCGATCCTGTTTTTCAACTTTCCTCGGGAGGAATACAGCTGGAGCAGCACTGGAAAAGAGTCCCGGAACAGCTTTTTCTTCGACCTCGCCGGTCCGAGGGCTGTCCGGATCGGACGGATGCTGAAACGGGATTTTCCCGCCGGTTTCATTCCCTGTCACGATCCCGTTCATTTCCAATCGATCCTCGATACGATGCTGGAATCGTTCACCCATTCCCGGCCGTGGAAAAAATACCGTCTGCCGATGTATGCGGAAGAATTTCTGGCGGGAATTTACGAGGAACATCTGCTGTCTCTGAGCTCAGGGAAGTATGAAAAAATCATTCTGGCCCATGCGGAACGGATCCACCGGGATCCGGCGGGCAAGCCGGATTTCGAGGCCGATGCCGCGGAACTGGGAGTCACCCCGATCCATTACCGGAGACTGTTCAAATCGGTTATCGGAGTCCCGCCTTACGAATACCTGCAGCAGAACCGTCTCCACCTCGCTTTTTCCCTTCTGAAAACGACCAAATCGCTCCAGATCAAAGAGATTTCCCAGCGGTGCGGCTTCGGCAATGCCACGGAATTCTCGCGTTTTTTCAAACAGCGGACGGGAATGTCCCCGCTCAATTACTGCCGGCAGTTCTTCGAGTGATCTGCGCAAGGAACGCGGGATCATTTTTACCGGCGTAGCCGTTCAGGCATGGAATTCCTTGCGGTACTGGAGCGGGGAAAGATAATATTTCCGGCGGAACAGGCGGGAAAAATAAAACACATTCTCCCAGCCGGAAAGGGCCGCGATCTCTTTGATGGGGCTCGAGGTGGATTTGAGCAGTTCGGCGGCTTTGTTCAACCGGGTCTCGATCAGGAACTGCTGCGGCGGCAGACCCGTGATCTCTTTGAAGATCCGCCGGAAATGGATCGCGGTCACGTGGAATTTTGCCGCTTCCGTCTCGAAATCCCAATTCCGTTCGGGCTCAGCACAAATCCGGCGGACCAGTGCTTTCAGCAGTTCCGACTGATACGGCACATGACGGTATTCGGCAGTCTCCGCCTCCCGGATCTGCAGCAGCAGATCCTCGAATTTCAGCACGGCCCGCGGAGAAACCGGTCCGGGTTTCCGGATCAGTTCCATCAGCTCCAGCATGGAGTGCAGAAACTTTTCCGGATGCGGCACCGGGATCAGCGGCTTTTCCGGGTCCGGCGCCCACAATCCGCCCGCGATATAACGCTGAATCCGAGGTCCGCAGGTGCAGATGTAATTATGATGCCGAAATGCACCGTCAGGAGGACCGTATTCGAAAAAACGCCCCGGATACGTCAGAAAAACATACGGACCGGTGACTTCGTACCGGATGCCGTGATCGATCTGCAGGAACAGCGGACCGCTGTAATTGAACTGGATCCCGTAATAGCGGGGCGTATTGCGGACCTGTTCCCCGGACTGCGGCTCCGAACCGGCCATGCTGAACGTCAGACCGTCAAAATATTCCATAACCTTGTCCTGTTTGTTCGTTTTGTGTATGGATTGGTTTGTTTTCTTCATTTACAAAACGGAAAACACCGTTATATTACCGAAAGATAATATATTCGAAACCTGCAAAAAATCAAGGAGGAAAAGCAATGAAAGAATTGAAAATCGGTTATCTCGCACTCTCGAAACTGAGCTGGAAAACCCCGAGAATCGAAGGGTTGGCCAGGGACACGGCGAAAGAACTCGCCAAAATGGAAGGCTGCAAGCTGATCGCGCCGGAAGGCCTGGTCACCAGTGAAAAGGAAGCGCAGGCGGGCGCGGAAATGCTCGCGGCGGCAGGGATCGACCTGCTGGTCATGCACTTCGTCACCTTCCCTGCGGGCGCGCTGATCCCGGTGATCGCGGAACGGATCCAGGCGCCGATCATTCTGCTGGCCAATCCCGAAGAAGCCTGTGCGGGCAAGATGTGGGAACAGAACTCGTTCTGCGGCGCGAATCTGGGAGCGTTCGTGATGCGGCGTCTGGACAAACAGTACGGCTATCTGAAAGTCATGCCGGCGGAAACGCCTGCCGCCCTGAAAAAATATCTGGCGGCGGCCCGGTGCATCAGTGCCATGAAAAACTGCCGTATCGGACTGGCCGGCGGCCGCGTGCCCGGTTTCTACACCTCGAATTTCGATGAAATGAAGACGCGTGCCAAATTCGGTGTCGCGGTGGAAGTGGCCGATCTGGTGGAAGTGGTCGATACGGCGGAAAAACTCACCGCCGAACAGCTCGCCGAAGCTCGCGCGGTAGTCAAACGCTCTTCCTGCAAAGTCAACAATGTTCCCGATCGTGAACTCGAACTGGCCGCGAAGATGTTCGGCGCGTTCAAGGCGATGACCGTGAAATACAATCTGGAAGCGCTGGCGATCCGCTGCTGGCCGGAATTTTCGGACATCTTCGGGATCGCGCCCTGCGCGGTGATCGGCATGCTGAACGACTGCGGCATCCCTGCCAGCTGCGAAGGCGACGTTCCGGGCGCGGTCACCATGGCCATGCTCAAACAGCTGGCCGGCGGCGGCATCCCGCTGTTCGTGGATCTGATCTCCTACGATGAAAAAGCCAATACCGGCGTGGTCTGGCACTGCGGCGCGGCGCCCGTTTCGCTCTGCCGCAAATTCGAGGAAACCGAATACCGGCTCCACTTCCGCGTGGACGGCGGCGACAAGAAAGGCGTCACCAACGATTTCTCGCTCAAACCCGGCCCGATCACCCTCGCCAAACTCGATCAGGACGTCGACGGACATTTCCGGATGCTGATCGCCAGAGGTGAAGCGATCGACACCGAGCCGTTCATCCGCGGCAATCCGCTGACGATCCGTTTCGAAGCACCGATCAAAAACCTGATCGACACCATCATGCTGAAAGGATTCGAACATCATTACACGGTCATCCATGCCGACGTGAAAGAGGAACTGCTGCAGTACTGCGTCTGGATGGACATCGAACCCGTCATGCCGGAGATGAAATAATGGGAAAAATACTGAATGTCGGAGTCGTCGGGATCGGCCGTATCGGCCGGAGCCATCTGAATGATCTGTCCACTTTTCCGGACCGATTCAAGATTGTCGCCGGAGCGGATAACGATCCGAAACGCCTGAATGAACTTTGCCCGAAAGAACTCCAGGATGCGGCGAAATATGCCTCGCTGGACGAGATGCTGAAACATCCGGGGCTGGACATGGTGACCATTGCGACCCGTCATCCCGATCATGTGCCGATGGCGATCAAGATTTTGAAAGCGGGCAAGATCGCGGTCGTGGAAAAGCCGACGGCCACGAGCGTAAAGGAATTCGATTCGATGCTGGCGGTCGCGAAAAAACACCCGCATAAACTCTTTCTGCGGCACAACCGCCGTTTCGAACCGGCATTCGTCAAGGTCAGGGAACTGATTGATTCCGGCCTTATCGGTGACGTGCAGTATATCAAGCTCTACCGGAGCGTGGGCTACTGCCGCCGCAACGACTGGATGACCATGCCGGAATTCTACGGCGGACTGCTGACCAACTGGGGCCCGCATCTGATCGACCAGGCGCTCCAGCTGCTGGAATCGCCGGTCGAAGAGCTCTGGGCGGACATCCGGCGCGTGATCTCCATCGGCGCCGGGGACGATCATTACAAGATCATCCTCAAGGCAAAAAACGGCCGTCTGGCGGATATCGAAGTTTCCGGTGCCAATGCGCTGCCGGGACGCGAGATGGAAATCATCGGCTCCCGCGGCACGATCGTCTTCGAAAACAACAAACTCTCCGCGCGTTATGTCGAGCCCGGAATCAAGTTCAAAAAACTGAAACCGCATCCGGAAAATCCGCCGCTGCAATACGGGAATTTCGATGAGCAGCTCTATTTTGTCCAGTCGGAATTCCAGCTGCCGAAACTGGAATGGACGGCCATCTGGAATTATATCTATGATGAAGCGGTAAACGGCATCCCGTCGCCGGTGAAGCTGGAAGACGGCCGCGAAGTGGTCCGCATCACCGAGGAAGCATTCAAATTCTGCGGCCTCGATCCCGCTGCATCGATCCGCAAATAAAGGAGAATGACCATGAAACGTTCGCAAATTGCTGCCCAGCTCTATTGTTTCCGCGATTTTATCCAATCCGAACGGGGACTGGACGATACGTTCCGGAGACTGCATGAAATGGGTTATGAGGCGGTGCAGCTGACCGCCTCGCTGCCGGAAAGCGTGACCTCGGAAAAACTGCTGAAACTGCTGGCGGCTCACGGCCTGAAAGCAGTTTCCTCGCACGAAGGCGGCTCGAAGATCTTCAGCGAACCCGACCGGATCATCGAGAAGCTGCAGACGCTGGGAATCTGGCATCTGGCGTATCCTGGACCGCATCTCAGCCCGACCGGAGTCGGGGAAGTGATCGAGATGGCCGAAAAACTCAATGCGCTGGCGCTGAAATTCAAAGAACACGGTATCACGCTGGCCTATCATAACCACCATATCGAATTCCATCGTTTCGAAGGAAAACTGATGCTTGATCTGATTTACGAACATGCGCCCGCCCTGCAGGGCGAGATCGACACGCACTGGGTGCAGCGCGGGGGCGGCAATCCGCTGAGCTGGATCAAGCGTCTCGCCGGACGCATGGATGTGATCCATCTCAAAGACTACGGCATCGATACCGCCGAAATCAAAAACATCTGGTCCAATGTCCCGGTCATGAAACCCGTCGGCTCCGGCAATCTGGAATGGGATGAGATCATCTCCGCCGCGGAACGGACCGGCGTAAAAATCTTCGTGGTGGAACATGATAAGGATGTTCCCGATCCCTTTGCCTCATTCGCGCAGAGTTTCGCTTTCCTGGCGGAACATTTCTGCCGGTAATACGGAGGTCTTCCCATGCCCAAAATCCATGTGACGATCTGGAACGAATACCGTCATGAACAGGCGGAGAGTCCGGCGGGTGAATATATCCGGAAGATTTATCCGAAGGGAATTCACCGTTATCTGGCGGAACATCTGGCCGCGGACGATCTGGAGATCCGCGCGGTTTCGCTGGATGAACCCGAACAGGGTCTGCCGGACGAACTGCTGAACAAAACCGATGTGCTGATCTGGTGGGGACACTGCGCCCACGCCGAAGTCAAAGACGAACTGGTGGACCGGATCCAGAAACGGGTTCTGGCCGGCATGGGACTGATCGTGCTGCATTCCGGACATTTTTCCAAGATCTTCCGACGGATGATGGGAACGGCCTGCCGCCTGCGCTGGCGCGAGGCCGGCGAAAAGGAACGGCTGTGGGTGGTCTCACCCTCGCATCCGATCGCGCAGGGCATCCCGGAAACGTTCGTCATTCCCAATCACGAAATGTATGGAGAACCGTTCGACATTCCGCACGACGGCAGAATCGTCTTCATGTCCTGGTTCGAGGGGGGAAACGTGTTCCGGAGCGGCGTAACTTTCGAACGCGACCGCGGGAAAATCTTTTATTTTTCACCGGGACACGAAACCTTTCCGGTTTACCACGATCCGGTGATCCGGAAGATCATCGAAAATGCGATCCGGTGGGCGGCTCCGTCGGGATATGTGGCTGATCGGATCACTCCGCAGCCGGAAGCGCCGGAAATCATCCGGACCGAAAATCCATTGCAGAAACTGGACACGTCCGCCCTGCATAAATAATGCTGATCCGACCGGCTGCCGGCGGTTTTATCCCTGTCTCAGCCGATGAGATCCTTGAGCTTATCCACGGTGACCGGTTTCAGCAGAATCCCGTCGAAACCGTGTTCTTTGTATTTGGCGGGCATTTCCGTATCGGCGGTCACCACGTGGACCGGAAGCGCCGTGAAGCGACCCTCCGCCCGGATGGCGCGGACCAGGCCTTCTCCATCCATTACCGGCATCCACATATCGGTGAGGACCAGATCGAACGACTGGTCCGGAGAGGACAGGATTTCCAGGGCTTCCTTGCCGTCCTTGGCGGTGACGACTTCGAACGGCCCGAGTTTTTTCAGCATGGTCTTCAAGACGATCAGATTCACCTTCTGGTCGTCGGCGATCAGGACGCGTCTGGGAACAGCCGGCTCGGCGGTTGTCTCTCCATTCACGGATGATGCCGGTGCCGGTTTCAGGACATTGATCTTGACGGCAGTCTGATCGGGTGACGGTTCATCTTCCTCTTCCACGGCTGCGGCGTCACTGACTTTGACATTGAAAAAGGTGACCGTGAAAGTGGATCCTTTACCGAGTTCGGAAACCATGGAAAGCTTTCCATCCAGTGCCTCAGCCAGCTTGCGGCAGATCGCCAGACCGATGCCGGTGCCGCCGTGGCGCGCATCCTTGGCATCCACCTGGATATACGGAGTATCGATCCGTTTGAGGTCCTCCTTGCTGATGCCGCAGCCGGTATCTTCCACTTCCAAGCGCAAAGTTCCCGTCCCGGGATCGGCAGCCGGTTCGAACGATATCCGGACCTCCACAAATCCCTGCTGAGTGAATTTCACGGCATTGTCCAGCAGGTTGAACAGAATCTGCCGGATGCGTTTCGGATCGGTCAGAACGGTCGGCACTTCGCCGGCGCGGCAGCGGAGCTCGATCGACTGGATCTGTCTCGAACTGCGGAAGGACTCAACGAATTTAGACACCAGTCTGGAACAATTCACAGGCTTATGTTCAAATTTCAGCCGGCCGTCCTCGAGTTTGGCAAAGTCGAGGGCATCATTGATGAAGCGAAGCAAGGTTTTTCCGCTGGCAATGATCGAATTGAGCGCCTGTTCGCGTTCCGCTTCCTGATCGAATCCCATCTTGAGCATCTGGGAATAGCCGATGATCGCATTGAGCGGAGTGCGGATATCATGGCTGATCGTGGAAAAGAAATAGCTCTTCTGCTGACTGGCGCTTTCCTCGGCCTTGAGCTTTTCGACGATCAGGTGGGTCTCGCGGGAATGGTGGACCGAAAGCAGATTCAGGATGATCGCCAGCGAAGCGACCAGGATGAAGAGTTCTACGATGGACTTCGACAGCATATCGGTATTGACGTATGATATGCTCCTGAGGGCGATATCCTCGGTAACGGTCCTGCCGACCAGATCGCCGAACGCATCTTCGGCGGAATCGCATACGGTGAGGCGGAACCACATCAGCGACGAGAAGAAGATCCCGATGAGCACGGAGAACCATACGACGGTCGAGCGCCCGAGGTGGCCCTGGGTATCCCGGATGAACACGCGCCGGTAGAACAGGAAACCGACGAAACACCAAAGCGCGAGGAGCAGATATGATTCGGTCGCCAGCGAACTGCCGGAAAGGTAGTTCGGCACCAGCATTAGCAGGCAGAAAACCGCCGACATGACGACCCCGAAAAGGCCGGCGGCTTTTCCGGCGAGATGACCGCCGGCGGGATCTTTCCGGAGATGGGTAAACGAAGCGGCGGAAATATATCCGTAGGCAAGGGCGGCGCCCAGGTTGGACAAGTCAACCGGCCAGCCGGTGATCGTGCGGCCCAGAAACGGCATCGGGAGGGAAATGCACATCACGGTAAGGATCGCGTTCACGGGGGTCCCTTCGCGATTGCTCCGGCCCAGCCATCTCGGGATCAGACAGTCTTCCGACATCGCCCGCATCAGGCGGCTCAGGGAGATATACGTGGCGAAAAGCGCCGTGACCTGCCCTGCCAGCATCGCGCCGCCGATCACGGCCAGTCCCCATGGACCGAGGACCTTTTGGGCGGCGAAAAACACCGGCATCGCGGCGATCCCCTTGAGATGCGGAAGATCGTTGATGTATTCTTTCCAGTTCGAATAACCGTCCGGAAAGGCAAGGACAGGAAGCAGAATGAGGGCAATGTAGATCAGCGTGGAAATCAGGATCGCAATCAGCAGCAGGAAGAAAGTGCGTTTGACCGGGAAAGTAAATTCGGACGAGGACTGGACGACCGCCTCGAATCCGACGAAAGCCCAGGGTACGATGGCCAGGATCCGGAGGATCTGGATCGATACCGGGCTGCCGGACAAAAACGCGGGACCCATCGCGGCCGTTCCGCCGGTATGCCCGCACAGCGCGGCAATGAGACAGGCCGTCACGCCGGCAACCAGCGCAAAGGCGAAAAACATATGGATGCGGATGGCGCACCGTTTGCTGAGCAGACATATCCCCGCGCAGACTGCAATGATGCCGATGCTCAGCAGAACTTCTCCGCAATACACATCGAACCCGGCCATCGTGTAATGAAAGCCGAACTGGAACGCATCGCCGAACAGATACCGTGCCAGCAGGACCAGAGCCGTCGCATTGGCCCAGAGGATCGCCGCATAGGTCAGAAACAGGAACCAGCCCACCAGGAATCCATGATTGTAGCCGAACGTTTCCGCGACAAACCGATAGGATCCGCCGTGGATGAAGGAGCTCATCTTGTGGTAGTTGAATGCCAGCACGATGATGATCGCCATGCCGATCAGGAATCCGATGATCGAGCCGGCAGGACCTGCATTCGGCAGGAACACGGTGCCGGGAAGAACGAAGGAACCCCAGCCCACTGCATAACCGAAAGAAAGCGCTATGACGGCAAGCGGGGAGAGATAGGCAAGACGATTGGGGCCTTGCTTTCCGCCGACGCTTCCCTTATTTTTTTCGTTAAACATCTTTTTTTCATCCGGATTTCTATCTAATATAATGGTGATTTGTTTATTGTCAAGCCGGGAAAAGCACTGCCGGGAGAAAAAGAATGAAAATGGGTGATCGGAGCGGGAGCACGGACATGCTGGAACGATGAAACTCCGCGAACACACGGACTGACACGGACTGAACGCGGGAACCGATGTGGTGACGCGAGATCACCGGGACACTGACGCGGGAACCGAAGCGGCGGGGTGGAAACGGTTTTTCCGAGAACTGAATAAGATGAACCGGGCCCTGCATGTAATCGGTCAGTCCGGTCCAGGAGAACGCGAACATGGGTAGGATGGGTGACATGGGCAAAATAGGTGATAACGCGCTCTACGTGTGATGGTGGACTGCCATTCCCGCGACTTTGACCTCGCTCTCCCCCATCAGGAGCCCGGCAGTGCCGGGCGTTCCCAGTATACCCATCGCACCCAATATACCCATTCGTCACCGTTCACCGGAGCATATCTTTGGCTGCGTCAGCGTGTCGATGCCGCCCATTCTGACCGCTTACCTCTGCATCAATATTATCGCAAAACGCATCGAATATGTCATTGAAATATGCAGAACACGGACATATATTAATCACCGGACATCAAAAAAGGAGAGATCGATCATGCGGAATTTCGATTTGAACGGAATGTGGAGATTCAGCTTTCACGCCAATATGAAAATGGAAGAAATCGACCCGGCGGCGGAACAGCCTGCCGACTGGATGACCGTGCCGGGCTGTTTCGACTGCATGCCGCATCAATATTGTCAGCGCGGCTGTGCGTTTTATTCCCGCACTTTCACGCTGGAGGAAGACTGGACCGCCGCCTGGCTGCGGATCGACGGCATGGGACTGCGCGGCAGTTTCTTCATCGATGGACGTCCGCTCGGCAGCTGCGCTTTGCCATATTCCGCTTTCGAGCTCGAAATCGGCAGGATCTCCGCCGGAGAACATTGCATTTCGGCTCTGCTCGACAACAATTTCGATCCGGATAAGATGAAACTTTTCAGGCCGTTCTATGATTTCTACGCTTTCGGCGGTTTCTATCACGGCGTGTCATTGCGTCTGAGCAAAGAAGCCAATCCCCTGGACCGGATATTCGTCCGGACTGTGGATTACCGGACCGGAAAACTGGATCTGGAATTCGTCTTCAAGCACGAAACGCCGAAGAAATTCAAGGTGACCCTGTCGATCAATCAGGAAGCGGGAAAAGAATATGAAGTAACTGACGGCCGGCTGGCTCTGGAACGTCCGGACCTGCCGCTGTGGTCGCCGGATTCGCCGGCGGTCCACCGGCTGCGCGCGGTCATCGGCACGGACGCGGTGACGGAAACCTTCGGCATCCGCGAGATCCGCACGGAAAACGAGCGGTTCGTGCTGAACGGCAAAGAGATTTATCTGAAAGGATTCAACCGGCACGAGAGCGCGCCGATCAGCGGAGCGGCTACCACGCACCAGCAGATGCTGGTCGATCTGCAGCATCTGAAATCGCTGCACGCCAATTTCATCCGGGGCTGCCACTATTCCCAGTCGCAGGAATTTCTGGAACTGTGCGACCGGATGGGAATCCTGGTATGGGAGGAAAGTCTGGGCTGGGGCAACCCGGAGGAAGAGCTGCAGAATCCCGAATTCATCCGTCTTCAGGTGGAACAGACCCGTCTGATGGTCCGCAACAGTTTCAATCATCCCTGCGTCATCATTTTCGCCTTCCTGAATGAAAACCACTCGTATACTGATGCCGGGGTGGAAATCTGCCGCCGGCTGGCGGAGACGATCCGGGCGGAAAAATCGGGCCGGCTGGTCACCTTCGGCAGCTGCTGGAATCTGAAGGACCGGGCGCTGGAATATATGGATGTCCTGACCTTCAACACCTATCCGGGATGGATCCAGGCGAGTTACGGTGACGATCCGCTGGATGAGATCGAACCGAATCAGAAAAAACTGCTGGCTCATCTGCGTGAAGTCCACGGCCGCGGCAAGCCGATCCTCGTGAGCGAAATGGGCTGCTGCGGCATTTACGGCCAGCATGATGAAGCCGGAGCCCAGTGGACCGAAGAATTCCAGGCCGGCTATCTGGCCAAAGTCATCGACACGGTGACCTCGTCGCCGGAGATCGCAGGTCTGACCCTGTGGCAGTTCAACGATGCAAAGAGTTATCATCGCTCGGGAGCCTCGATCCGCTGCAAGCCGATGTCCCAGAATCTGGCCGGAGTCTACGACCAGTACCGCCGGCCGAAACTCGCAGCCGCAACCGTCGAAGAAAAATTCGCCAAAATCGATAACGGAGGAAAAAAATGAGCAAAACGATCAAAGTGGCGTATCTGCCGCTGACCAAAGCCAACTGGACCAATCCCGAACTGGAAAAAGCCCGTGCCGACGCCCGGAAATTCCTGGCGTCCCTGCCCGGTGTGACCGTCATCGGCGGTGAAAAAATGATCGAGGATGAAGCCGGCGCGATGACCGAACTGGAACACTGCAAGGCGGAACATGCCGACCTGGTAGTGGCGCATCTGCTGTCGTTCGCGCTCGGCGTGGTGCTGCCGCGCTTCGCCCGTGCGCTGAATACGCCGGTGGTGCTGTGGTCGATCCCGGAACCGCCCCCGAACGGCGGCCGTCTGCGCGCCAATTCCTTCTGCGCCGCCAACATGAATTCGCATATTCTCTACAAGCTGTACATTCCGTATTTCAACGTGCACGGGGAGATCAGCGATCCGGCGACCGCGGCCCAGCTGAAACGGGCGGTCAACGTCACGCGGACCCTCGCCAAACTGCGGGAACTGCGGATCGGCGCCATCGGCGGCCGCGTGCCGGGATTCTTCACCTCGGATTACGATGAAATGCTGCTGCGCAACAAGATCGGACCGGAAGTGGTTCCGCTGACCTCGCTGGAAGCCGCCGCGCTGGCCAGAAACATGCCGGAAGAAAAAATAGCCGAAGCGAAAAAGATCCTGCTCGGCGATGCCGCGCTCCATGCCTCCGATGCGCCGACCGATGAACAGTTCGGCAAATCAGCCGCGCTCTTTGCCGCGGTCCGGGAAATGACCGGGAAATATCTGCTGGACGCGGTCACCCTGCGGTGCTGGCCGGAAGTGATCGCCGACGAAATGTACGGCATCACGCTCTGTTCCACGATCGGACACCTGAACAATCACGGCACGCTCGCGGTCTGCGAG
>JAZUCR010000643.1:0-7191 GCA_045639225.1 Victivallales bacterium | reverse complement strand
GTCGAATTCGATTATGCCCCGTTCGGCATTGTCGGACTTGAGACCGCGGTCAATATTTCGATGACCGAGCTGTATCACAAGGGAGTGCTGACCCTGCCGCAGCTGATCTCCAAGTTCACGCAGGGACCGGCCGAAGTGCTGGGACTGCCGATGGGTACGCTGGAAAACGGCCGCGCCGCGGATATCACGATCCTTGCCCCGGATGAAAAAGGAGTGGTGGATTCGTCCAAATTCCGTTCCAAATCGCGCAACACGCCGTTCAACGGCTATGCCTACACCGGCTGCGCGGTCGCCACGATCGTTGACGGTCAGTGTGTGTTCAGCCGGATCCCCGCGCTGAAGGAAAAATAACCGGCAGTGGTTGTAAAGCGGAGTCGCGGGAGCACCGGTTTCCCGCGAACTTCCTGAGAATACTGGGAAGACTGAGAATACTATGCTCCGCGCACTACATGACATGACGCGAGATCCCCGGTTTTCACTTCGGCTCCCGCGTATTCATCGGCAGTCCGCCATACCACGTAGTGCGTGAATTCCGTATAAGTTCGCGGAAAACCGCAGATTTCGTGCCGCGGCTTCAGTTTCCGCGCTCTGCCTATACGACCTATAGGTCCTATAACTCTTATGAAGTCCGCGGAAAACCGGAGAAGCCGACGCGGCGGAGCCACGGCGGAGCCGCACTTCACGCGACGCCAGGCGCTCTTCACACCTTCACGCGGCGGAGCCGCTCTTCACTGCGAAGCTCGCCGTCAGGCGAGCGCAGCCAACCCGGTGCTCCATTCCGAGCCGACCGAGCCGTAATATTTCCAGACGAGGTCGTCTGCACCCATGACCAGCTGTGTGCCGAGGTCGCCCGCCGCAGTCCGGATCCGCAAGTCATCAGTTCCGTCGCCGTTGAAGTCCGCGATCTGTTCCACGGTCACGCTTCCCAGGTCGCCGAGCCCCATCCAGCCCGCGGCATTGCCGTTTTGCACCAGCCACGCACCGTAATAATTGCCGCTCTTCAGCAGCACATCATCCGTGCCGTCAGCATTGAAATCTCCCGCTCCGACGATTTCGAAACCGTCCGGCAGGGTATCCAGATCGGCCCATGCCATGGTGCCGTCCGCCTGCGTCAGCCAGCTGCCCGCAAATCCTGCATCGTGCTTAAGGACTACGTCGTCCCGTCCGTCGCCGTTGAGATCGCCGACCGCGGAGAGTTTCCATTCATCGCCGAGACTCTGGAAATAGTTCCAGCCGTGTTTCTCGTCACTGGTGAAGAAACAGCCGACCGCGCCGTTGGTGTTGCGCAAAAGCAGATCGGTCTGGCCGTTGCCGTTGAAATCACCGAGTCCGACAATCTGCGTATCGGCGCTGAATTCGCCGATAGTTTCCCAGCCGTTGACTTTGCCGTCGTCAGCAGTCGTGCAGGCGCCGGCCACGTTATCCGGCCTCTTGATATACACATCGTCGGTATTCTTGCCTGCCGCAGTCTTGCCCGTGCCGAAAATCACCCAGTCGGAATTGCGCGTGCTCAAATCGCCCCATGCCGCAGTCTGGTCTTCCAGAATCAGCCATGCCCCGGTCGATCCGTCTGCCGGATGTCCCAACTGCGAGATGGTCATCACGATATCCGCACGTCCGTCCGCATTCAGGTCGCCGGCGGTGCCGCCGGCAGCGTCCGCGGAGACGCGGAGACAGATGCGGGAATCCGTGTCCACAAGCGAATAGCAGAACCCGTTATACTGGATCGCATCGCTGCCGAGACCCATGATGCCGATGGCCGCGCCGTCCGCCGCCGCCAGTCCGGCATAGAATTCGCCTGAATTCGGAACATAGGTCAAGGCGTATTCGCCGGCTTCCGGGGTGTCGTCGAGTTTCACGGTAAAGGTGCGGCTGCCCAGCAGCGGCGATGTGAAGTCAATGAACATCTTGTCCTTCGCCGCCTCGTGAGAACCGAGGTCGAAGACGAACGACGCATCGGTGGAGAGTCCGGGATGGTAGTCATAAGTCTCCATTCTGCCCTGAATGAGGATCGTGCCGGTGATGGCGGTCTGCCCGTTGCTGGCGAGGTTCATGACTCCGTCAACACCGATGACGGCGCCGTTGAGCGTGCCGTCCATGAGGCGCAAAGACCCGTTGTTGACCTGAATGTCGCTGGAGGAACCGGAGAACCAGTAACTGCCGCCGTTGGTGATGACCGCATTGGTGACGGTCGCGCCGTCGTCGCGGAAGAATCCGCCATCGATCGTGATGCCGTCGACCTGACCGTTTCCGCCGTAGAAATACCCGCCCCGCGTGACCGTGACATTCCGCGCGCGTGTGTTTCCGAGGGTCAATCCTGCATAAGGTCCGCTCGCGTCGACGGTGATGCCGTCGTAGTCCCAGCCCTGGGTGTTGAAGACGACGGTGTCGCTCCAGTAACTCCAGTCACTGCCCATCAGCACGCCCGTCTGAACGTAGTAGTCCCTGCCGTCGACGATGCCGGATTTGCTGATGTTGGCATAGTAGATGAGCCGCTGCCCGGTGGTGATGGTGACGGCATTCTCGAATTCCGGGTTGTCGGCGTAGCGGAAACGATATTCCCGGACCTTGTAGTCGGGGTCGTTCACCTTGCCCGCGGTGAAGGTGATGACCGTGCTGTTCGGATCGGTTGCCCCGGTGACGGTCAGCGTTTTCGGCGCATCCGGGAGGATCTTCGGAACCACGGTAAAGCTTACCGGGTCGCTCCATAAACTCTGCACACCGTAAATATTCGTAACATTGGCTTGCGCGTAGTAGGTAGTGTTTTCTGCGAAAAGCTCCTTGTCCAGCGAGGTTGAGCCGTAGGGAATGTCAAACACCACCGCATCGGACATATCCGCATTGAGTGAGTAACGGCCCTGAATGTCGCCGTCGGCCGGATCGGCTATGAAGGTGACGAAGCCGGAACTGTTGTCCTCCGCGTTTTTCACTGTGAGCGTCGGGGCGTCGACGGTGGATTCGATTGTCCTGAGATACAGGCCGTTGGTCATTTGAACCAGCGAGCAGAGCGCATTGCCGACCAGCGCATAGTTCCCCGAGTCGATCAAACTGGCCGCGGCGGAACTTCCGTCTGTGTGGTCGATGACGGTGATCGTGCCGCTGAAATACGGTGCCTTGTCGGCGATCTTGAAAAATCCGTAAACGTTGGAGTCGATCTCGACTTCCAGCACTTTCCCGATGAGCTTGTCAAGGTCGTTGACGAAGGCGATATCGTCCCAAATGGTTCCGTCACCCCAGTAAGTGTCATCATACTCGGCCGTCTGTTTGTACTGCTCGAAACGGATGTGATGGCCGTTGCCCGCTATCGAGCATGCGGCTTTGAGCGTTCCCGCCGTGACGATGTCATCGGCAAGGTCATACCGCCCGCTGCCGGTAACATGGAGAATGGAACCGTATTCAAGCGTGAGACCGGTCACTTCCGCATTGTCCTGAAGTGTCGCATTGCCTCCTGCCGCAACGGCCGCGCCGTCGACTTTACCGAAGCTCCCGACGTTCAGCATGCCGCCGGAAGCGACGCTGACGCCCGCAAGGGCCGCGACGGCTGAACCCGTCTCGGTGACGGTTTCCGCAAAGGGATCGTCCGGTTCCGGAATCCCGGAATTGACGCCGATGTTCAGCGTGCCGCTGACGGAGAGGCTGTAACCCCGTGCACCAGGCAGGAGTTCCGCGCTGCCTTCCACCGTTGTGTTTTCGACGATGCCGTATATTTCCGCGTCGGCAAGCGTCGAGCTGGAAACGAGCGAATTTTTCTCTGCTGTGCCGGAAAATGCGACATTCACCGCGGACTCGTATTCGCTGAGATCTTCCCTTTCGCCGCCCGTGTAAGCAGCGTTGGCGGCGGTGAGAACGAGGACTTTCTTTTCTTCGCTCCATGCGGCCAGGTTCCCCGCCGCATCGTAAGCCGCGACCTTATAAGAGTAGGTCCCGTTCGGCACGCTGTCGAAGGTGAACGATGCGGTCGAGACATCTGCTTCGGCCCATTCCTCTTCCCCGGATGCGCGGTAGGAAACCTTGTAACCGGCGACGCCGGTGTTGTCATAAGGAACGTTCCAAGTGAGCGTCGATCCGGATGAATGCCATTCTGCGTTGATCTTCTGGATCCGGTTCGGCGCTTCGGTATCGACGGAGAGGAAATCCAACCCGGCGGAAAGATCGCTGTAACTGGGGGCGAGATTGTCGCTCGATACCATGAGATAGAAGGCGTAGTTTCCGCCCGGCATATCATCGTTCATGACGTATTCGAAAGCTCCCGTCGCATCGGCCGCAGAGAATTCGCCGAGCAGCAGTCCGTGCTGTTCGGGGTCGCCGCCGTTGTTGCGGAAAACGGAAACAACGGCGTTTTCCAGTCCGGAAAGGTCGCCCAAATTATAGCGGACGGTTGCGGAACGGTGATCCGCACCGGCTTCGACCGCGGTGATGACCGGCTTCGTAACCGCTTCCGCAATAGTGTAGGCGCCGAAAGAAGCGTTGACGTCACCGTAGACATTGATCGTCCACTCTCCGAAATCCGCGTTGTTGACCGCGATGGTGAGACAATCCGACGAAGTGAGCCCGGTGACGACTTGCATATCGCCATAAAGACCCGCTGCGATCGCCGCCTGCGTATACTCGGTTCCGCCATAGACCAGAGAGGCCGAGGCCGAGGAGGCGGCGACACTGAAAGTCACCTGGAAAAGCGTCATTCCGTAATTGGAAACAACGTATTTGTCGCTTGCCGAAGGGGACGCTGGTCCGCGCAGGCCGCCCTGCGCGGATTCACTCCTGACGGGGATACTCTCGAGCATGCGCAGACTGCCCTGATCGCTGTTCGATTCCACTTCTTTCCAGATGTCGGCGGAACCGAGCAGTTCCACATCGCCGTCAAAGGTGGTCTTGACCCCGATGGCATACTGGTTGCCGAAGAGCTCGATAGTCTCCCATGCCACAACGTAGCGTTGGGCGAAATCCGCCTTGGCCTCGACAGACATGCCCACGCCCGCGAGCGGTCCGAAGAATTTTTCGCGGGGAAGCGTCATGGAACCCTTGCCGGTGATGACCACACCTTGTTCGCCGGCGTGGAGCTCGCCTTCGATACTGATGCAGCCGTTGAGCATCGAGAAATTGCCGTTGATGGAAAAATATCCTGCGCTCGCCACGACTCCGCCGGCGCCCGTGATGAAGCCGCCGAGAGAAGTCAGACTGGCGGTTCCGGTGATTTCACCCGAGGTGGATATCGTCGCACCGAGGCCGATTTCGAGCAGACAGTATTCGCCGTCATCGATGCCCAGCCAGTCGCAGTTCCATTCGATATTGATTTTGGGTCCGTAGGTGAGCTCCAGACTTCCGCCGAAGGTCATGTCGAGATTGGTGGCGATGCCTTCGACGCTGCCGCTGATGCTCTGAAGCAGCAACCCGGTGGAGCCCAGCGGCACATTGAGGCTGCCAACGCCGATCGTCATGCTGTCCAGGTAGCCGTCGACGATGCCGATGGAACCGCCGAAGGAGTAGTTGATGCCCGGCAGTTTGATGTAGCCGCCGACACTGACCGAATTCTCGTTCTTGTTCATCTTGAGGAACATGTTGGAAAATTCGAATTTGCCGATCTTGAAGTCCGGCACCTGCAATTCCACCGCCATATCCCAGCCGTATGAGCCGTTCTTGTGGTAGACGGAGATATAGTTGTCGCCGGAGAGGTCGAGAGTCAGTTTGCTGTTGTCGCCTTTGCCGATCTCCCATTCCATCTTGCCCTGGAACTTGAGTTCCATTTCGGGCTTGGTCCAGTTGACGGTAAGCGTGACGCCCAGGTCAGAAAGGTCGAAATTCATTCCCAGGAGTTTGGTGTGGATGTTCCACGGGATGATGTCGGTGATTTTTGAAATGCGTTCCTTCTGGGCTTTTTTCAGCATTTCCGAGTATTTCTTGGCACCGAGCTTGCCGACCACCGGGATCTCCTCCGGCACGACCAGCAGTTCGAGGTCGCATACGCGATCCTGCTTGCCGGGTCCTTCGGCGGTGATGGTGAAGTTGCCGTCGGTGCCGCCGGAGATGATCAGCTGGCTGTTCTGGATCTTGGCATCCCCGAGGCCGCCGCTGCTGCCTTCCTTATTGACAATGGTCACATTCTGCAGATTGCCGCCCATGACGTCGGAGGGCAGATCGATGATATACTCTGTCTCGTCAGTCCAGCCGTGCTCGAGCCATATCACATCCTCCGCTTCGCCTTGGAGCGCGGGGTTGTAGATGAAACGGGTGTTGGTGGACCATTTGCTGGTGTCGATCCAATCCACCCGGTAATCGGTATAATCTTCATCGATCCGCCATTTGCCCTTGTTGCTGGTCGTATTGAATGGAATGGTCGTGTAGTAGTCGGCGGCGGGCTGATAATTTAATTCGACCACCCCGCCTTTGTCGCCTTCGTAGCATTCCGGGAGGAGCACGTACAACTCACCGCTGTCGAACAATTTTTCCGTGCCGCCGAAATCCAGCGTGATGTTGCTCATCGCAGCTTTGTTGTAGATCTGGCCGATGTCAACGGAAAAACGATAGTCTCCCCATACCGACATGATGAAGCGCCCGTCACTGTTGTCGAAGGTGCCGTAGCTGACGGTCGTGGTGTATTGTTCGTTGCCGAACGGATCGGTAATATAGTTGTAATGAGTAGTTCTCGTAGTGTAGTTGGAGAAATATTGGATTTCCTCGACGCGACGGTCATTGCTGTCTACGACGTATTCCGTATAACCAGCGACGGCATAATCGCGCAGATCGAGTTTGACGGTGATGGTGCCGCTGAATTGGTTGGTGATGAAAACTCCTTTGCAGGTAACGTTGCCGGAAACTTTCACATTATCGCCGCGAACCGAGATGCCGTGATCGACTTTGGCGTTATTCAACACGGCATTGTCATATAAGTATACTCTCCCCCGTTCGGTGATCAGATTGGTCACAGTGGCATCCAGGATCGTGGTGCTGGCACCATATTGGACGATCGTGTTTTTCGCTTCGCCTCCATATCTTACTGACAAATTGCCGGTGACCGTGCAGTTTTCGGCAGTGGCATGATTGCCGCTGGAATTCGCGCCGGTATCGGTGCCCCAGACCGTCAAAGAATTGACCGTACTGGATTTGGCGACGGCATTGCCGGAAACTTCCATATTCCGGACAATGCACCCAGACGCGCCGCCTTGATGGAATCGGTAGTTGGAAACTTCCATC
>JAZUCR010000642.1:0-3916 GCA_045639225.1 Victivallales bacterium | reverse complement strand
CAGTCGCTGTCCCTCGTCCAGTTCGGAGGCGATCAGCAGCCGCATCCCTTTCACTTCCGCCAGTTCCGGCTTCACGTTCCGCTTACACCCGACGGTCAGGATATCCGCCGAAATCAGTCCCGCATAGCCGCCCATCACCGCGGCGATCGTGTTCCAAAAGGTCGACTTTCCGTTCGAGCCGTCCCCGTACGCAATGATCATCGCTTCCTGGTATACTTCCCCGATGGCCGCCAGCCCGACGATCCGCTGCACATATTCGATCAGCTCCCGGTCGTCCTGAAAGATCACCTTCAGCGTATCCTGCCACAGCGTTTCCCCCTGGTCTCCGGGTTCCGCCGCTGTGATTTTTGTGATGAAATCCCCTGCGTCATGTTCGTGCCTGCCGTTCATTCCCAGCGCCAGGTCGTAGGTTCCGTCCGGGCAGTTCAGCAGGTTCTCGTTGCTGTCCAGTTCCGTCTGGTCCACTTCCACCATGGGTTTCGCCGCCTGCATCGCCGCGGTGATGTATTTGATATCCCGCCGTTTCAATGCAAAGTTCCGGTAGTTCACCGCGTTCACATAGGCAAAGTATGCCTCCAGCGCATCGCCTGATATTTCCTTCTGCAGCGTTTTCCCGCCGGCGTCGATCGCCTGCATGCTGATTCCCAGGTCTGCCAGGCGTTTCCGGGTCAGCGACACGCTCTGTTCCGCGTCCTCCAGTTGCCGGTCCAGGAAGTCGATCACCAGGCCCAGCGCTTTCGGTTTGGATTCCTCCCATCGTTTTCCCGTAAAGCGCAGGTAGTCCGTTCCCGGCGTGTAGGCCAGTTCTTCCGCGCAGTTCGTGGCGATGACTTTCGCCTGCCCCACGTCGGTATAGTCCTCCGGTTTCAGGCTGCCGGCGGCGTTGAAAATCTCCGGGGGAATATATCCCGGCTGTTGTTCTGCCCATCGCACTGTCCGCGCCGCGCTCTGCCAGATCCGTTCCAGCTCTTCCTCCTCAAGCGGCGGGTCGCACTTTTCCGCCTGCTGCAGGAACATCCTGTGCGCGTCTTCTGTATATCCGAACCGCTTCACAATTTTTCCGGCCCGCCTGGAAAGCGTGGCATTCCGGTGTCCCTCCGTGATCACCTGTTCGCCGTACCGGCCCTGGTCCATCCCGGTGTCAAAATCTTCCGTTTCCATCAGAAAACGGTTCAGCGTCATCGTTCCCGGAATGAATTCGATCACCGGGTTTTCCGTCCCGAAGAAAAACCGGGCCGCGTCCAGCGCACCCGGGTCGGCAAATCGTAATGCCGCCGCCAGCCTCCGCTTCATCCCCGCGTACGCCTCAGGATCCGTCACCGGGTCGATAGCGATCATCAGGTGAAACTTCGGTCTCGCCGCTTTCCCTTTCTTGATCTTCATGTGGTTCCGGCTGTAGTGGATCGCCATCGTCACGCCGGGAAATGCTTCAACGATCTGCGCCGGTCTGATCCATTCTTCCGGATTCTCGCTGTGGTCATTGTCGAATTCCAGCGCCAGGCAGTCGCTTTGGATAAAGTTTTCCTTGCTCCGATAGTTCTTCCGGTAAGCCGCGCAGACATAGTCGCGGCTCACCGCTTCCGCCAGAGAGATGTCGTCTGTGATTTCCACCTCATGCGGATACAGGCAGTTCCGTTCTTGTCCTGTGCAATCTGCGTAGTAAATATGCATACGGCAGATGCCCTCCCTCCTTCGTTGAGTTTTTCTGCTTATCTCTGTTATGAAATCGGGCATTTTTATAACGAAAATTGAAATATTATTTTTCTTCCAATATATGTCAGGCCGAATGATGCTTTAACCGAAAAGCTGCCGAAAATTTATTTTCGAAATCATTATAAAAAACGGTCGTTTCTTAACAGAGAAAGGTAAGAAAAATGGAAAGGAGGCAAAGTCCTCATGATAACCAAAGACAAAACAGCATTGCTGGTCCAGGGGCTCGAGCGGATCTGTGCGGATATCGCCGCCATCGCCGCCCTGCTGGAAAACGAAGAGTCCCCGAACAGTTCCGTCCCGGAACCTGCGCCGGTTCCCGAAAAGGTTTATACCTATGAGGAAGCCCGCGCGATTCTGGCGGAAAAGTCCAGATCCGGGCTCCGGGCGGAAGTGAAGGCGATTCTCATAGCTCATGGCGTGAATCAGCTTTCCGATGTCAGGGATCCCAAAGAACTGGCGGCGATTATTAAGGAAGCGGAGGCGATCAAACTTGGCTGATCATGCATTCTTATCCGCTTCCGCCGGTGATCGCTGGCTCCATTGTCCGCCCTCCGCCATGCTCTGCGCGCAAGAAGAAGACCTCGGCAGTCCCTATGCGCAGGAAGGCAGCGATGCCCACGCCCTCTGTGAGTTTCTGCTGAATCAGGCGCTGGGCCGGGAGGCTGCCGATCCCACCGGGAATCTCACCTGGTACAACGCCGAAATGCAGGAAGCTGCGGAAGGCTATGTATCCTGGGTCCTGGACCAGATCGCCGAAGCGAAAACCCTTTGCAATGATCCACTGATTTGTGTTGAACAGAAGGTGGATTTTTCTGTATGGGTCCCGGAAGGCTTCGGCACGGCGGATGTCCTCATTGTTGCGGACGATCTGCTCTTTGTCACGGATTTCAAGTACGGCCTCGGCCAGCTGGTGACAGCCGCCGGCCAGGACGGAAACGGCAATACCCAGTTGAAATGCTATGCCCTGGGTGCTCTGGATACTTTCGGAGATCTTTACGAGATCCGGCGTATTCGTCTCTCCGTATATCAGCCCCGGCGCGGTAACGTTGATTCTTTTGATTTGACAAAGGCGGATCTGCTCAAATGGGCGGATGAGGCCCTGGCCCCAGCTGCCCGTCTGGCATATGAAGGGAAAGGCGATTTTGCTGCCGGCGAGCACTGCCGTTTCTGCAAGGTCAGAGCTTCCTGCCGGGCGCGGGCGGACAGCGCTGCTGAACTGGCCAAATACGAATTTGCGGAACCCCCGACTCTTTCTGAAAAGGAAATCGCGGATATTCTGCCCCGGGTCGATATTCTGGTGGCCTGGGCGGAAGACGTGAAGAAGTACGCCCTGGACCGTGCGCTTTCCGGCGTGCAGTATCCCGGCCTCAAGCTTGTGGCCGGCCGCAGTAACCGGAAATATGCTGATGACGCTGCTGTCGCGAAGATCGTTTCCGAAGCCGGTTTCGATCCCTGGGAGAAAAAGGTCCTCGGCATCACCGCCATGACGCAGCAGCTCGGCAAAAAACGTTTCAACGAGCTCCTGAAGGATTTGATCATCAAACCCGAAGGCAAACCCGTCCTGGTCCCCGTCTCTGACCCCCGTCCCGAATATCATCTGCCTTCAAACGACTTCAAAAAAGGAGAAATAGTTTTATGAGCATTTATAAGAATCCCTGCAAAGTCATCACCGGCAAAGTCATCATGTCCTACCTCACCGTCAACGAGCCGAAAATCCCCCTGGGCGGCGGCGACCCCAAATACAGCGTCTCCCTCATCATCCCGAAGTCCGATACCGCGACCGTCGAAAAAATCCGCGCCGCCATCCGCGCCGCCTATGATGAAGGCCAGGGTAAACTGAAGGGCAATTCACGGAATGTCCCGGCCCTGGAGGATCTCAAGACGCCCCTTCGCGATGGCGATAAGGAGCGCAGGGATGATGAAGTCTATCAGAACAGCTGGTTCATCAACGCCAACAGTTCTGCCAAGCCAGGCGTTGTGGATGCCGACCTGAATCCGATCCTGGACACCAGTGAACTCTATTCCGGTATTATCGGCCGCGCGTCGATCACCTTCTATGCCTTCAATTCCAATGGAAACAAGGGCATCGCCTGCGGCCTGAACAATCTCCAGAAGCTCGCCGACGGTAAACCCCTCGGCAGCCACAGCCGCCCCGAAGATGACTTCGCCGATGACGAAGACGATTTCCTTTCTTGAAAAAAAA
>JAZUCR010000641.1:0-2288 GCA_045639225.1 Victivallales bacterium | reverse complement strand
GACGATCGGGAGGTCGCCGGGCTGGTTCTCATCGGTGAGATACCAGCTCAGGATCGCGGGATGCCGGCAGACAGTCCGGCAGACATGCTCAGCCACATTCAGATTCCCCTTGACGTCGTCGAACTGATAGACGCCGCCCCGGACCTGCGACATCAGGTCGAACATGATTTTTATGCCGTGCCTGTGCAGTGCATCAAGGTTTTTCATCAGTGTCGGAGTGGTTTTCAGCTGACCGCCGAATGCCGACATCTTCATCGAATAATACGGCATCACCGCATTGAATCCGGCATCATGGAGCCGTTTCAGTTCCGGTTCGGTCATCATGTTGTAACCGGAAAAAATACCGACCGGCAGAAAATATTTGCCGTCCACTTTGATCCGGCCCTGACGATCCGTGACGACCGCACCCTCCGGAGGCGTTTCTTTGCCGCCGACGGTAAAGACATATTTTTCGTGTCCGCCAACGGTTTTGGTCTTTTCATCCAGCAGGTAAACTTCGACCGGAAGTTTTCCGGAAACGGGAGCCGGAACCTTGACTTTTGCCATGCCGTTCTGCACTGGGAAAAACAGATTCTTATCTTGAACCTGCACGCAGAATTTCAAATCCTTTTCAGGACGGTCGGCATAATCGAAAATCCGGAATTCCATGCTCCCGTCCGGTTCCAGACGGAATTGTTTCGGGACGACAGGATAAATGACCGCATCCTGATTGCCGAGCTGTTCCAGGATGAAATTATCATAAGTGACTTTCCCGGAAACTTTGCCGTTGCGGAAATACAGGCTGACCGCGGTTTTCACTCCGCCGGGGGGAACGGGGAATTCGACTGCGGCTTCGGTCCACGGCAGTTCCGTTTTTTCCCCGAGTTTGATTACAGGATAAGTGCCGGTCATCCATTTGCCGTTTTTGTCGTAGTATTCCGCGCAAATGGCGAAAAGCCGGTTCTTCGGCGGCGGATAGACCAGATCCTGGATATTCTCCGCTTTGACCATGACCCTGGCACGATAACGGCGGCCGGGCACGCTTTCGAAGAAATACTGCAGCAGTCCATAGGGTTCATTGGCGTCTTTCCGTTCGTAAACCAGGCCGGGCGAACCATTGTCACCGGTTCCGGGAACGACCTGGAAAACCTTCAGTCCGGATGCCTCTTTCCAACTGCCGAGACCGCTGGAGAAATCATCGGAAAAGATGACCCCGCCTTTTTCCCCGGAAGCCTTGTAACCGGCGGGGATCTCCGCAGTCATTACTGCAGTGCAGGCCAGCAGCAGAAACAGCGAAACAACATTTTTACAACTCATCAGCGGATCCCCTTCACGATTTTGTCGGGATAATCCCAGACGTTGAACCTCCAGCTGGTGGAATTGGCCTGGACATACACGAAATTTTCCACTGCGGCATGACCGTCGAAATACAGCTGGGCTCCGCCGCCCGGATGGGCACGGAGGGTGCCGACATCCACTCTGGTGCTGTCCGTGTAATACGTCAGATAACACTGGTAAAAACTATTCGGATCCTGAATACGCCGGTTTTTATAGCTGTCCATCATAACAGTCGACTTGGAAGGAACCGTATTGCGGTTGGTGCGTTTGATCTGCATGGTGAACCCGGATCCCTGGATCAGTCCGTCACTGGTGGGGCCGATATGGTGGTTGTAGGCATAGTCGCACAAGGTCATCCGGGAAATCTGGTTGGACGCCGAAGCCGAAGTATAGATCCGCAAGGGTTTGGGATTGGCAGGACAAACCAGCGATTTCAGCAAAAAAGCGGGGTTGGCCAAATAATAATTGTTGACCTGGCTCATCACTCCCCAGGTGTGGTACTGCCGCAGGAAATCCGCCCATTCGAGATAAGTTGTTCCAGCTACCCCGGCATGCGGAACGCGGGCGGGCAGATAGGCTTCGTTGTTGTCATCGGTATACTGGATCCAGTGAAGACCGTTCTGTTTCAGGTTGTTCAGACAGCTGGTCTGTTTCGCCATGTTCCTGGCCCGGTTCAGCGCCGGCAGCAGAATCCCCGCCAGAATGGCGATAATGGCAATGACCACCAAGAGTTCTATCAGTGTGAATAATTTGATTCGGAGTTTTCCGGCCGGGGTCCGGAATGTTGTCGGCTTGTTCTCTTTCATTGCAATTTTCCTTTCCTGTTGTTGGTTTTGCATTTCCTATTGAAATTCAATTTTCAAACTGCCACACAGCTGCGCCGCCGGTCAGGGAACAACGGCAGACCGCGGAAGCGGACTGCATCCATGAACGGCTTCGTTCATCACCGGCTTCCTGGATGAAAACCGGTT
>JAZUCR010000640.1:0-3905 GCA_045639225.1 Victivallales bacterium | reverse complement strand
TTTTGGCCAGCCCGCCAGGGGATAATCTGCTAAACTTTGCCATTAAATTTTCCTTCGACGTAGGCGGTAAACTTGACAAAAGAGACGGTTCCGTCCGGGTTGACCGGAGCGCCGGCTTCGATCATGGATCTGACCAGTGCGGCGGTGGCGGTGCGGCTGCCGGATTTGCGGAGAAGATCGGCAAGTTGTTCCGGGGTCAGTTCTTCGATTGATTTTTTTGGTGTGTCGGCGGTCATTGTGCGTTATCTCCAGGCTGATCCGGCAAATCCGGGATATCGTCGTCGAATTCATCGTCGAGCTGAATTTCAGGATCCGGCATTACCGGCTTATTGAAATCCATATAAATTTTTACCATTTGCGGGACGCCTTCGCGGGCCATTTGGACCACGGCCTGACGGATTTTCATTTTGCTTTGCAGCTGTCCTTTATGGTATCTGGCGCGGGCGATTTTGTTGTTGATAATTTCGCACAATTCGCATTCCGCTATTATGGCGGTTTCGTCCAGCGGCATTTCACAGCTGCCGCAATTTTCGATGGTGTCGAGTTGTTCTTCGGTCAGCATAATTTCACCTGGAAACTATTTTTCATGCGATTTATATGGTCCGGCAAAAAGCCGTGGACGTTCTGGAAGTCTCCGCGATTCTCGGAAATAATTGAAAAATACCTTATAGTGAAATATTTCCGCAAGTTTAAAATACTGTTCCATTTGCTGGAATTGAGCAAAAACATTGGCTACGGCGATTCTTTTGACGCCGCGTTCCATGGCATTTTTGACGTTCGAATAGCAGGTCGTTATTGCCGATGAGAGATGTCCGGGATCGAATTTATAGACGCCGTTGGCCCAGGTGAAAAAATCATCGTTTTCATAAACTTCATCAGCGATACTTAATGCCAATGTAGATTTTCCGCTGCCTGGCAAACCTCGGACTATATACAAGATTTTTGAATCGCGGTCGCATTGTTTTTCTTCCGGCGGCGCATAGTCGGAAATTATGTCTTTTCCGATAAAATCGTCTTCATTTTCAAAAATCGGATTCAGCCATTTTTCATTCATGGCGTAGACTTCCGGATTGGTGGTCAAGGCACCGCCTTCGATGGTCGGATTATTGCTGTAATTTGCTGATGCTATGCAAGATACAGTCCATTTTTTATTTTTCAGAATAAAACCTTTGCTGTGATTACAAGCTCCGACACATCGATGACAATGCGGCTGTAAAATAGCCATTGCATCGGCGCACATTTTCCGCATGAGATAGTGTGCCATAAAGTCACATTTGGTGATTTTCCCTGTGGTAATGAGTTTTATAATTTCCTGTGCGCCTGGAATCGATACGGCCCATGTAAAACATTTAACTTCGGCCGGACCGGTGATGTTCAAGATATAATGCAAAAGGTCGTGCATGGCCCAGCTACCGGCGGTCACAAAAAAGATGGTCTTGCCGTCGGACAAATCGCCGATAGCCTCTTTCATTATCATGTATTTTCCGGAGACTTTCAAAATTTCATTTTCAGATGGAATTTTAGTGGCGCCGGTTTTGTTGGTGTATCCGAAAAGATCTTCGGACGTGTCGAAAAGTGGCATTTTTACTCTCCTGTTGGTTATAAATTATTGGTGATCAAGGCGAAAAGAAAGTGTGTGTTATTTTAGCACTATTTCCCCCGGAGTTTTCCCGAAATCCCCTTCCAGGAGGACCCACGACATCCTCCGCTCCCCGCCGTCGTCCCCTTCCCCGGCTTCGGCGTGCCGGTCGGCACGCTGTCCCGTTCCGTCACTTTTGCGCCGTCTTCCGTCAGTTCGTGGATGCCGATCTGGCGGGCACATGGACGCATGACGGCGCGGATCCGGGCGAGGACTTCGGACGTGGTCAGATGATAGCGGCGGGCGGCTTCGGTGATCTTGCATCCGGCCAGGATGACCATGCGGCAAATTTCCTGATCTGTCGGATCCTTGATTGTTTCGATGAATTCTTCGATATCGGTGCGGACACTGCCGTCAGGTGCAATTTCATTTTTCGCCTGATGCAAATCCTCGGTCTCCAGGTTGATTTTTCGTTTGTTGCTGGTTTCGCGTCGGATGATGTCGATCTTGGCATAATGCAAAATTATATTGATCCAGGTCTTTTCGGAACTTTCCCTCGGATTATATTTGGAAATCTTCCGGAATATGATCAATATCAGGTCCTGTTGATAGTCCTCGGTAAAAGCAGGCTGTTTCAGTGTCCGGGCTATCTCCAGCGCCTGAATATGCGCTTGCAGCTGAATGTATTGCAGATTTTTTTCGAAAAGGTCCATTCAATTCTCCCTTTGATATATATACGATTTTTCAAAAGTTCTAAGTTTTGCCATATACATGTAAATACCCCCAAAAAGCTCTTTGCATATATATGTATCTAAACCTATATAACTTTATATATCTTTATATATATCTCCTTTATTTTAAGGGTTTTAAAGGTTTTGGAATTAGTTCGGGATTTGATTATGGGATTTTTGTTTCGTCCATAATTTATATTTCTAAACTTCATTTTTTCCATAATCATTTTCCGAACTTTTTCCGAAACTTTAATCCAGAATACCGGGCGGCACGTTGGCGATACTGAATTTTGTGCCCCGATTGCATCCTCCGTCGCTGGATTTGATCCAGCCTCGTTCGATCAGTTCCATGATGTATTTTCGCCTCAAATCGCTATTGGTTCCGGTCCATGCGGAATTGCGGGAAATGGTCTGCATCCCTACTTTACCTTTGCCCTTGGCTATGGTCCGCATGATGATCCGCATGATCCGCTCCTGTTCCTTGGCCTGTTTCGATGCGGATTCGATGGGCGCGAGGAGTTCTTCGGCCTGCTTGAAAAACCATAAAACCATTTTTGCGGCGCCGGTCCAGTGCTTGAGCTCCAGCAGAACCGCGTCTCCCTGGCTTCGGGATTGGAAATCCACGGACAGCATGACCGCAAATCTCGGCATGTATTCGTTGACCAGACGGCGCCAGACCGGATGGAGTTTCCGCGGCGAATACTGCTGGAACATTTCGGACAGTTCTTTCCCGTAGCCGGGCGCAACTTCCACACTTCCATGTTTCCGCTCGAAATACGGTATCAGTTCATTGAATCGCTGCAAAATTTTCGTCCGGTCGAAAATCGCAGGATCGCCGAAAAACTCCGGCATTTTGGCGTAAATGAATCTTCCCAGAAATCCGCTGGAAATGTCGGTTACATTGACCACATTCTCGAAAACTTCAGGCTGGATGTTGGCGATAATGTTCGGATAGCAGTAGTCGCAGGAGCTCGATCCGTTTTTCCCGCTTCGGCTGCTGAAGTTGTGCTTGAAATATCCTTTTGAAAAAGCCTCGGTCAAAAAGCTGGTCGCCTTGTGCTGCCAGTGCCGTTCATCGATCCAGTTCATGAATTCGGAAATTGAGATCAGTCCGTTCGGACTGTTTTTCAAAGCTTCGGCGATACCTTCGGCGCTGCCGCTGGTTCCCAGATTCCAGTTCCGGGCGGTGGTGATCGCGTCCAGCAGATTGCCGATGTCCTTTCCGCTGGCGGAGTTGGCGGCGAGCAGCGCGTAGACGTTGCAGACCTGGCCGCCGGCCGTGTTGATCTTGAGCCGGGCACGGTCGATCCCGGTCGGCAGGAGCAGTCCATGTTTCATCACGTCCGGCGTTCCGGGTCCGGAGAGCGCACATCCGACGGTCACGATGGATTTCAGCAGTGCCGCCTCGATGGGAAGCGCCGGAACTGTCACGCTGGAATATAGCTTGGTCATTTCGCCTAAAAAAGTTCCTTCGATGACTGCGCGGATGTCGTCGCTGGTGATGTTTCTCCATGGCGCAGGTTCCGGCTCTGGCTCCGGATCTTTGATGATTTCTTCCGCTTCTGTTTCCGCGTTTTGTCCGACAGGTCCGACAG
>JAZUCR010000639.1:0-2598 GCA_045639225.1 Victivallales bacterium | reverse complement strand
TGAAAAGCTGACGCCGGAAAAATATGCGGAGCTGAAGAAAGCCTGCGCCGCAGTGTCGGATCACTCTTTCTATGCTTGTCCCGGAATCGAATTCAGCGAGGCAAACGGGCTGCGCTGGGCGTTCTGGGGCGAAGATGTCATTTTCCCGGAAGCCAATGTGCTGGCTGAAACCAAAAAGCAAGTGAAATGGTGGGGACTGTATGCTGCATCCTGCAATCGGAGGCCATCAGCCCTTTTGAATTACAGCCGGCTGCATGAACTGGGCGATGCATCCAATCTATGGTGGTATTTCCGCATTCCCGTGAAAGTTTGCAGGAAAGGAAAAGTCCTGTCTCGCGATCTGAAAGAATATCTGTTTGGGCTGAATGATATTCGCGGCGTGGGGAATATGGTGTTCAACGGAATCTACTCTCCCGGAAAATTGGCTTCCGAAGCAAAGGAGTGCGGCTGGAATCTGGTTTACGGAAACCTTGAAAACGCGAAAAAGTGGCTGAATTCCAAAAACAGTTTTGACTGCGGCCTGGGATACGGGTCCGAAGGACCGTCCATTCATCTCTGGCAGGGAATCAATGCCGCCAATGCGGTCGATTATAATACCCGGAAAGGGTGGCAGCGGATCCGTCTGAAATTTGAAGTGTCTTCCGAAGCAGGAATCCGGGATGTCAAAATCTGGGATGGCACACGGGGTCTGTTCCGGCGTTTTGACGGCAATGGGGAAAAACTTTTCGCAGGAGAATTTGAGGCGCTTCACGACCGGGTGCATCATCTGGTCCTGGAAGCATCCGACATGAACGGAAAACACGCAGTCTCTCCGGAACTGCGGATCCAGAATCCGTTCTACGCGATCACCCGATGTACCGACAATTTGAATCTTCTCGGATTCAGTACTCTGCTGCTGCATGCGCCGCGCCATGAAATACCGGTCCTCCGTGATTTCGAGGACACCTATTCCGCCCGCCTCGACATGAGCAAAAAGGATCTGATCCCGATCACCGGCATCGACACCGGAATTCCTTTCCTGTTCAAACCGTGTGCGGACATGAGCATCAGCATATTTACCAAAGACGGCATCCAGCTAGGGGGAAGCAGTCAGCTTGATGTATTCAATGCCGTCGAACAACGTTATCCGGTCAATTCCAATGAGATTTCCATTCTCACTCAGGACTCTGCAAAGCGGGTCCATACAGAAAAACGCCATCGGCCCGACAGAAGGATGACTTTCACCTATTATTCATTTTTCCCGGTGGGGGAAGACCTGCCGATTGCGGATATCAGACATACATCCTGGCTGATGCGCAGCCGGATCAAACCGTCTTGCAGATTCACCAGGGCATGGCTGGCGGAGGATGATTACCGGGGCGGTCTTATGTATCACCGGATATCCCTGAAGTTCAAAAAAGACGTGTCGCTGAAGGGGGATCTCCCGATCAGCCTGATGTCCCTGTTTCCCATATCAGCTTATTATAGCAGGGAACGCGGATTCTGGGATCGCCTTGCGGTGGGAACTCCCAATGGAATCATGGAAGAAAAATTCGGATCTGCCCGGACCGGGGTATTGAAAAACGGGGGATTTGCCACAGTCCTCAGCACCAATTCCACCCGGAGGATTCTAGTGATTCCGCTTTCCAGTTCGCTGATTCCGAAATACCGTCTTGAGGAAAACGGAACGCTGTCGATCGGATTCGGCAATGACGGACAGGAAATCAAGGCTGGCGATGAAGTTTCCTTCTTTCTGGCAGTCTGCACCTGTGTCGGAACCCCCAATACAGCCGATTCTTGTCAGAAAATTGCCGATCTTCTGATCCATCCTCCGGTCAATGCAATAGTAAAGACTGGCAAACAACTCTCTGCTCCGGGAACTTTTGCATTCCAGGCGGAGAAGGGTGAAGTCGAAGCCACCCTTTCCGAATGCCCCATGATCTGCGACTGGCCGTTTTCCGTTCGCGGGATCGAAGACAATGGAACAGCAGCGTATTACAACCGGCAGAACGGGACCTTTACGTTCGTTCCGGTTCAAGACCGGACAATGTATTTCCAAATGCCGCTGGAAAGATCTGTCTCATTCTGGGCAGGAAATCTGTTCATGGCGTCAGACGCCGATTTGAAACTCACTCCGGTTCTTTACGGTACCGGAAAAGCATTCCTGGAGATCAACAACCCTTCCGATCATGAGACTCGGGCAGAGATCACCTCTCCCCAGCATGCTCCGGTGTATGGAGGAAAACGTTTTACCGTTTCGATTCCCGGAGGAACGCTCCGCAGAATACCGTTGACGGATAATGAGAAGCTTCAATAAAAATTCGTAACGATTTTTGGGATTCCAGACAAAGGACGCGAAAAAGAAAGAAAAACCCGAGATCAGCGGCGTAGCCGGGAAACAGCAGACCGGGCGAGGGAACGGTGCGGCGCGAACAAAAGAATGAAACGTGCCTAGGGCGTATGAAGCGCCGCTGATGCGGCATGAAGCGTGCCGGCGGCACATGAAACGGCTTCGCAAGCTCCGCCATGATGCGGAAAGGAGCTGGAGGAAGAACACGCGCTACATATCATGGTGCGAGATCACCGGATTACGCGGCTCTGAGATCTCGTGCCGCGGCT
>JAZUCR010000638.1:0-32829 GCA_045639225.1 Victivallales bacterium | reverse complement strand
GCGCCTTCGTCCATCAGGACTTCCGCCACGGCACTGCCGACGCCGCCGCAGATATTGTGTTCTTCCAGGACCACGATCCCGCCCGTTTCCTTTGCCGCGCGGAGGATCGCTTTTTTGTCGATCGGCTTGATCGAATACAGGCTCACCAGACGGCAGTCGATGCCTTCGGCGGCGAGCTGTTCGACCGCTTTTTTGGCATTGATCCCGACCGTGCCGGCAAAGAATACCGTGGCGGCTTTGCCGTCGCGGAGCTGCGCGGATCCGCCGATTTTGACCTTGACCGGCTTTTCATGCAGGTCGGGCTCGCCTTTGTAGCCGCAGCGGAAATAAACCGGGCCGTCATACGCCAGCATGGCATCGGTGGGCCCGACGGTTTCCGCTTTGTCGCAGGGCGCCAGCACCACCATGTTCGGCAGTGCGCGCATGATCGCGATGTCTTCCGTGGAATGATGCGAGATCCCGAGCTCGCCGTAGGCCATGCCGCCGCCGATGATCACGATCTTGACATTCGCGTTATGATAGCAGACGTCGTTGCGGACTTGTTCGAGACAGCGCAGGGTCGGGAAATTGGCGATGGAATAGGTGATGGCGATATTGCCTTCCATGGCCACGCCGCAGGCGACTCCGGTCATGTTCTGTTCCGCCACTCCGCAATTGATGAACCGGTCCGGGAAGGTTTCGGCGAATTCCTCGATCTCGCCGTAGCCGATATCCGCCAGGATCATGAAGATGCGCGGGTCTTTTTTCGCGATCTTCAACAGTTCTTTATTGAATGCTTTTCTCATTTCGCTTCCTCCACTTCTTTCAACGCTTTTGCCAGCAGTTCATCTGTCAGTCCGCCGTAATGCCACTTGTATTCGTTTTCCATGAAGGAAACGCCTTTGCCCTTGACCGTGTGATAAATCACGGCCGAGGGTTTGTTATTGCAGATCGGCAGGTCGCGGAGCGATTCATATACCGCGTTCTGATCGTGACCGTCCGCCTCGCGCACCGCCCAGCCGAAGATCTCCAGTTTTTCCTTGAGCGATTCGAGGTCGATGATATCGCGCGATTTGCCCAGCGCCTGCAGACGGTTGTAATCCACCAGCATGATCAGGTTGTCCCAGTGATGCTGACCGGCCAGCATGATCGCTTCCCAGGTGGAACCTTCGTTCAGGTCGCCATCGCTGGACATGCAGAAGATACGGTGTTTTTTCCCTGCCTGCTTTGCCGCCATAGCCATGCCGCAGGCGACCGGGAGGCCGTGTCCCAGGGATCCGGTGGAAAATTCCACGCCCGGGATGTGATGGGAGATGTGTCCGCTCAGTTTCCCGTTGTCGCAGTAATATTCATTCAGCCATTTAAGGGGAAAGAATCTGAGCTCGGCAAGCACGGCAAGCAGCGCGGCGCCGCCGTGTCCTTTGCTCAGGATGAAACGGTCCCGGTCCGCTTTCTTCGGATCTTTCGGATCGACCTTCAGTATCTGCGTGTAAAGCACCGGCAGGATGTCCGCCATCGAAAGCATGCTTCCGATGTGTCCGCTCTTCCCTTTATGCACCATTTTCAGGCAGTGTATTCTCACTTTCCTGGCCAGCTCATGGCACTTTTTCAATTCCGTTTCATTCATGGAGATCTCCTTTCGGGTGATTTATTTTCACTTATCTAAAAATACATTGCCAAATTGAAAAGTCAAATAAAATTCGCAGAAAAAATTGATTTTTCCGAAAAAAAGAGTAATTTATCGCCATTATGAAAGAAAAAATCTTAAAATTACATGACATCAAGAACACGAATCTGCAGACCGTGCTGGAAATCCTGCTGCAGAGCGACAATCTGTCGCGTACAGAGATCGCCCGCCGGACCGGATGCGACAATACCACGGTGACCCGGGCGGTCCGCGAACTGATCGGCCGCGGCATCCTGATCCATGGCGAGAAAACCGCCCGGGAACACGGCCGTCCGCAGCAGAAATTGAAATTCGATCCGAATGGCCCCGCTCTGATCGGTATTTCCCTGGAAGCCGAGCGGATCAATGGCGTTATCACGGACCTGCGCGGCGAGATCCGGGAACGCAGACAAGTCGTTTTTGATAAAATGCCGGACCAGAAACACTTCCTCGCCGCCGCGGCGAAAATCATTCATATTTTGAGGGAGAAGACCCGGACGAATTTTGCCGGTATGGGTGCGGCGGTGTTCGGCAGTTACACCGGTCCGGATTTCGAACTGGAAAAAGCCGCGGCGCTGCCGGCTTTGAACGGAGTCGCGCTGCGTCCGTTTCTGAACCGGGAAGCCGGCTGCGAGGTGACGATCTGCGACCATCTGGTAGCCAAAATGGCGTTTATCACCCGCATGTTTCCCGAATTCAATACCGGTTCGGTCATGCTGATTTCTTCCGGCAGCGGCATCGGTTCGCTGATCGCGGAAAACGGTCGTTTCCTGTTTGTCCGAAACAACCACAGCGGGGAATTCGGACACAGCATCAGTGTTCCCGACGGCGTTTTATGTCCCTGCGGACACCGCGGCTGTCTGGAAACCGTTGCTTCCATCCGCTCCCTGCTGCAGACCTGCCGGAGGAAATTGAAAAAAAACGATTTGAGTTTCGAGGCAGTATGCCGGTTGTTTCAGGACGGTCATTCCACCGTGACTGCCGAGGTGCGTTCCGCTGCGGATTATCTCGGGATGGCGATTGCGAATCAGCTGAACAGTTACCCGATGGATCAGCTGATCATCACCGGCCGGATGCTGGAACTGGGACCGGCTTTCCAGACCATGCTGGAAGAACGCATGAAATCGCGGGTTTTCACCTCGGTTTTATCCGGTTTGTCCATGCGTTTCATTCGGCTGGATCATGACAATTCCCTCGCCCGCGGAGCGGCGGTTTTCGCCGGACGGAATCCCGAAGTGCTGGGCAATCTGCTGTCCGGCAATCCGGGGAAATGATTTACCGGTCCCACAGCAGCTGTTCCATCTGCAGCCGCACTTCGCGCAGGTCTTCCGCGGAAGGCACCGGATTGTCCGGGAAATGGAATTCCAGATTGCAGGGACCGGCATAACCGTTTTCCCGCAAGGCCTGAAAAGCTGCGCGGAAATCGATGATGCCGCAGCCCGGCGGCAGATGTTCTTCCTTCTGTCCATGGTTGTCGGAAACGTGGATATTTCTGACCAGTCCCCGGGTGTTGCGGATCACGGTCACTAGATCTTCGTGCAGATTGGAGTGATTGAGGTCCACGGTTATCTGAAGATCGTCTTTCCGGAACGAGCGGACAAACGCGGCGATCTCGGCGCTGTCCGGATAACGCTGATTGACCAGCGGTTTGTAGGGAGCCGTTTCGATGCAGAGGATGAAGCCCAGTCTGGAAACCTTGTCATAAAGCTGTTCGATGCTGCGGCGGAAAAGGGCGCCGGGGGCCGGATCGGTGAACCGGTCCAGATAATGTTCCACGAGGGGACAGGGGGCGAATTCCGCCGTCTCCGCCGCCCAGCGGTAGGCTTTTTCAACCGAATCGTTCCTGACGGTTTCGTCGTCCGAACAGGCGCCGCCGTCCAGAATGCCGTGGACCGACCAGACCTTCAGTCCGGAGTCCCGCAGAATCGGCAGGGCAGCGGGAAAAAAGCCGCGGTGCCGGCGGGATAATTCCACGTATTCGTAACCGGCGAGACGAATGGTTTCCAGCCAATGCCGGTAAGAGTTTTCATCCGGGACGGGCCGGAAAACGCTGCAGCTCAAAGCAATCTTGTCAATAGTCCTCATCTCGAATTCCACGTTGAAAGATACCTGTCGATGTCCAGTTAATATAAGCATGAAAATAATGAAATGTCAAGTTCGGAACCGGAAAATGTTTTCATCAGAAATGCGTTTTTCCGTTTTCGCGGAACGGCATCAGCCGCTGATGTGAAAAAATACCGTTTTTTCCGAATTGACATCTTGCAAAAAAAAGATTGCAATTTATATTCACTGAAAAGAAGGGGTCAAAGCGGCCGTCAGGCTGGTTTTTCAACCTGAAAATATAAATAACAGGAGCAGATATGGACAGGAAATTCCTTTTTTTCAACATTGCGCCGTTTTCCGCCGGAGAAGAAGCCGCATTGGCGCGGGATATGATCGAATACCAGCAGCGCACCGGCAATGATACGGTGCTTTACAGCCTGACCCTGCATCCTGAAGGCTTTCCGGCCAGAGAGAAATCCATGTTTCTGGTGGAAAGCTACCGGAAACTGAAAGCGGAACTGGCCGGATCGAAGGTCCGGCTGGGCGTGCTGCTCCAGAGTGTGCTCGGCCATTGGATCCGGCAGGACAAGAAAATCGAATCCTGGACCCGCACGGTCAATATCGACGGCGAAACGGTCCGGTTCTGTCCGCTGGACCCGGATTTCCAGGCATACATCACCGAATACGTGACCTTGCTGGCGAAGGAGAAGCCGGTCTTCATCCTCGGCGATGATGACATCCGGGCTTTCTCGCCGAAAGCCGAGTGCTTCTGCCCGCTGCATACGGCGGAGTTCAACCGCCGCGCCGGCACCGATTACACCCCGGACCAGCTCCGGGAAGCGGTCCGCAGCTGCCAGGTCGGCGATAAAATTTTCAAAATCTTCGAAAGCCTGCGTGACGACACGGTCACCGGAGTGGCCGCCCTGATCCGCCGGGCGATCGATTCGGTCGATCCGTCCATTCCTTCGGGCTCCTGCATGGCAGGCTGGGAAGTTCCCTGCCATGGCCGCGTCCCGAAAGCATTTGCCGCGAAAGGCCAGCCGCCCTTGATGCGGATCGGCAACGGCAACTATCTGGAGACCAGCGCCAAGGAACTGCCCCGCGTGGTGACGTATACCCAGGCCACCCGGTGGGCCTATGCGGATATCCCGATCGTGCTGGATGAAGCGGATACTTTCCCGCACAATCTCTACAGCCGGTCCGCCACCAGTTTCCACGCCAAACTCTGCAGCAGCATCATGTCCGGTCTGAACGGCGCCAAACTCTGGTTCGTCAATGCTCACCGCTGGAACTATCCCATTTCGCGCCATTACACCGATATCCTCGCTGAACATCAGCATTTCTATCAGGCCCTCGCCGCGGAGGCCGCCGATTCCAGCCTGGAAGGCGTCATCGTTCCCGGTCTCCGCAATTTCCCGAACTGGCATTTCACCAATACCGCCGAACGTTTCGTGGAACCGCTGTCCTGGGGACAGGTGATCTTCGGCATCTTCGGTGTTCCGTTCCAGGTTTCCTACGACCGGAAAAGCGATTCCATTTACGCCCTCGCCGGCGAAAAGACCATCAGCCGGCTTTCCGATGACGAACTGCGCACCATCCTTTCCGGCAAAGTCCTGATCGACGGACAGGCCGCGCTCGCCATCTCCAAACGCGGGTTCGACGATCTGACCGGGGTCCGCGCCGAGCTCGCCGAGTTTTATTTCAATGGCGAAACCGATGCGGAAAGCGGACAGTATTACCGGCTCTCGTCGCGGAAAGCCTGCGTGCCGCGTTTCACGCTCCTCGATCTCGCCGCCGAACCGATGACGAATTTCTTCTACAAGCAGTCCGTGGCCTCGCCCGAGACCGAGATCACCGCACCCGCCACGGTGTTTTACCGCAACCGGCTCGGCGGATTGGTCTGTTCCTGCGCCTATCACATGGAAGTGCTGCCGTGGGATATGTATAACGAACCGCGCAAAGTCTGGCTGATCAAGATTCTGGACCGGCTCAACGGCGGCAAGTTTGCCCCGGTGGTCCTCAATCGGCAGGATGTTCTGGCGCTGACCCGCCGCAAAACCGACGGCTCCCTTATCATGGCCGTTTACAACCTGAATTTCGACCCGCTGAAGCAGCTGGAGATCCGCTGTGCCGCGGCACCCGCCAAAACGGAGATCCTCGGCGCCGACGGCATCTGGCGCGAAGCTGAAACGGCCTTCTCCGGTGAGGTGCTGACGGTCAAAACCGATCTCCACTGCTATGAACTGGTTGTTCTGAAACTCAGCTGAATTCAAACCTTAATGCCGTTCCGAAGGAGTGACGACGATGAAAAAATATCTGCTTGCCGCGGGAGTTTTCTTGCTGGCCGCGCTGCTGTCCGGCGCTGAAAATCTGATGAAGGACCCTGCCGTCAGTTATAAAGTTTTTCCCGGCAGCTGGAACCGGAAGCTTCTCCAGGGAAAACTCGGATTGACTCTCGATCCCGATCTGGATCTGAAAACCGGAACCCGCAAAGGATTGCTGACCGACGGCAAGACTTTTCAGCGTGCCGTAGTTTACAATTACCACCGTGCCGCCCGGGAATTCTGTTTCGTTACCATCGAGGTCGACCTGGGCAAACCGCGGACCCTCTCTGAGATCCGCGTCATGGCGGTGGAAAACAACAGTCTGTACCGTCCCGCCAAAATCGAGGTTTCCGGCGGTCCGGGGAACCTGGTCTGCGAGCCCCTGGGTTCGAGTACCGAATGGAAAAAGAAACAATATGTCCGGACCGCTGCAATCACCGGGTCGTGGAGCGGCTGCCGGTTCCTCCGGATCAGGGTTTATTCCGCCGCCGGCTGGATCAACGTTTCGGAAATCGAGGTGTATGGAAAATGAAATATCTGCTGCTTACTGCTCTGCTGCTGGCTTTTTCCGTTTCGGGAAAAGATTTCCTGCTGAAAAACGGTCAGTCGGGGGAATACCGCTTCGACGCTCCGGCCGGGAGTCATCCGGTACTGTTCCTGCGGGCCCGGATCAAACTGCCTGCCCCGCATGAAGCCTGGGGGGCTCATGCGCTGGAACTCAAGCTCAACGGGGAACCGCTGGCGGCTCCGCTGAACAAGACCGGTACGCTGCTGGATCCGCAGACCCGGCCGTGGACTTCGGTTCCCGTCTGCGGTCCCGACGGACGCTGGTTTGTCAAGGCCGATTCGGACTGGACGGTTTTCAACGCCCCGGGTCATGCGCTCTACCGTAACACTTACAGTCTGAATCAGGTCAACCGGACCGAGCTGAACAATGTTTTCTATTCGTTCGCGTTTCCGCTGAAGAATCTGGCGAAGAAAAACAATGTGCTGACCCTGAAAGCGGTTCTGCCGGAGAACTGCGGAACCTTCCCGGTGGAGATCGCCGGTGTGGAAGCTGTCGGATGCGGTGATACGGTCACGTTCCGGCGTGACTGGCTGCAGGCCGTGTATCCCTGGAGTTTCCCCGCTCTGGAGGAGATCCGCAGCAATCCGGAGCTCGTGATCGCCCGGAATTCCAGCGGGATCGCCGCGTTCAGCATTTATTGTTTTGCCCCGTCGGAATTGAAGCTGCCCGCGGATGTTCAGGTTTACCGTCTGGATAATACGCTCATCCCGGCGAAGATCAAACAGGCCGGGGAACTGCAGATCCCCAACATCGGCAAGCCGTATGTGCCGGAACTGCTCACGCCGCTGAAAAAGGGTGCCGCGGTCAAGCTGATGAAAGGCACCACGACTTTCATCGTCAAATACCATGGTACCGAGTCCGGAAAATATGAGATTCCCGGTCTCCCCGTCAAAGTCCGGGTGCTGGATTTCGCCTTACCCGACCACGAAGAACTGCCGGTGGAAAACGGCATTTACGTGATGGCCGGCGGTTCGGACCGCCAGAATATCCAGCCCGAAATGCGCCAATACGGCCTCACGCAGACCATGATGTCTCCCTGGGCGGCGCCGATCCCGCTGAAGATCGCCGACGGCAAACTGACGGCGGATTTTTCCAGATTCGATGCCCGCCTCAAAAAGATGCAGGGAATGAAGCTCAACCGCCGCCGTCTGCTGTTCGGCACTTCCGAACCGATCCTGAGCAATATCCGGAAATTGACTGGCGAAGATGTCGGCGGCGCCGAATTCAACCGCCGGTTCAAAGAATTCATCGAACTCTTTTTCGATCACGCCGACCAGCTGAAACTGAAAGTCTGGCTGTCGCTGTATGACGAGGCCAATTTCCAGAAAGAGTCCTGGAAAAAGACTCAGATCCTGACGAAGATCGCGGTGACCGTGCCGAACTCGCGGCTGTGGTCGACCGTGACCGAACTTTCGTCGGCCGCCTATTATTTCGACACGCTCGGTTACCGCCGCGGCCGCGATATCACCGTGACCCATCCGTTCCAGACCATCGGCAAAAAGGATGATTACGTGCTTCCGGGCGTGCTGGTCTCTTCCAAGACCATCAAAGAACTCCGCGGCCGGTTCCATTCCGAATACGACGGCGTGGAATCCTATCCCGGTGCCAAAAACCGCTACGTTTACGGTGTGCGTTCCCGGTATTCCGGACTCGAACTCATGCTCGGGTTCGCCTTCTGGTGGGGCAGCATGAACAAACCCAACGTGACCCCGACCAAATGTTTCTATGTGAGTTATCCGTTTTTCGAAAAAGAGACCGGGATCCGTTACAGCACGGTCGGCTGGGAAGCCATCCGCGAAGGGATCGACGATTACCGTTATTTCGATCTGGCGGCGCGTCGGCTCGCCGCCAGAATCGGCAAAGACAAGGCGGAAGCTCGTCTGCGCGCACTTATTCCGCTGACTTCAGCCGGGGCCGACCGTCTGCCTCCGGAATATTTTAACCGCATTCGTGAACAATTAATCAGAATAATCGAGGAAAATCAATGAAAACAACCGGTTTGCTCATCTTGTCCGCTCTGCTGCTCGGAGTCGAGGTCTCCGCGCAGATGTCCATGAAAGAACTTCCTGGGGATAAATTCCGCGGCCGCATGATCGAACTCCGGAATCCGCTGCTGACCGTGACGATCGACCGCGATAAAGGCGGCATGGTCCGCAATTTCATTCCGGCGGTCTCCGATCATGACGAGGTTTTTTCCAATGACCGCTCGCGGAGTTTTTTCTGCCGGATGCGCGTCGCCGAGATGAACAGCCGGGAGATCGGTGAACTGAACGGACCGGCCGATGTCCGGGTCGTGAAAAACACGCCGCAGGAGATCATCGTTTCCAGCGCGGAGGTGATGAAATCCGGACGGTTCAAGGATGTGGAATTCGAGCAGACTTATACCATGAAGGCGGATTCCGCCTCGCTCGCCGTGGCCTGGAAAATCACGAACCGGTCCGGCGAGACGGTAACGCTCACGCCCTGGATCCAGAATATCGCCAGCGGCCACCGTCCGCCTCAGATCCAGTTCGGTTCCAAAGGATTGGATACGGATACTTCCATCATGCTGAAATGCGGCGCTTTCCGCAAGCTGGCGTCGGGCGCGGACTGTTTCGTGGAGCCCGCCCGCAACTGGTTCGCCCGCGTGCCGAAACAGCCCGGACCGGACCGGAATATTGTCCTCGGCATTTTTGATTATAACGAAGTGTTCCAGTTCTACACGGTCCATTTCAAATATCTGCATACGCTGGAACTGATCTTCCGTCAGGTGGAACTGAAGCCCGGCGCATCGTGGACGGGCCGTTATCTGCTGGCTTCCGGCGGATCTCTGGCGGACGTCCGTTTCGCCAGTCCCGAAATCGCCGCCGACCTCAACCGGAAAGACGGCAGACTCGAACTGCAGATCACCTCGCCGCGACAGGTCTCCGATGCGGAAGTGATCCTGCTGACCGCCGCGGGGAAAACCGTCGGCAGTCTCAAAACATCCATTTCACCCTGCCGGACAGTCAGCCTCGCATTCCCTGATGCCGACGGCGATCAGTTCGAGCTGAAAGTGCTCGAAAACGGCCGCGACCTGATGAAATCGGAGGGATACACCGGCCCGAATGTGAAAATGATTTCCACGCTGAAAACTCTCCAGGTGCCGCGCAAGCCGGAAAAAATGGATGAGGCGCTGGCCGAGTGGCCCCGGCTCCATTCCCCGTTCCAGACGATGAAACCCCGCGAAGTCGCTGCCGTGCCGCTCGAAACCGATCTGCCCGGATTGCAGATCTGGCCCGCGGACAGTCTGACGCGCGTGCTGGAACAGGATCATCCGGTTCGTCTTTCCTCTACCCGGCCCGCAACGGAATCCATGCCGTTCGAGCTCAATGCTGCCCGGGCCGAACGGGAATATTTCCAGTTGGCCGTCCGCAACACAGGCAAAACCGAACTGAAAGATTTTTCGGCTGAATTTTCGATTTCCGGCATTCCGGCGGAAAATCTCCGCTGGAACGTGCTGGAATACATCACCACCACGCAGCCGACGCTGGGGAAGAAAATCGTCGGACGCTGGCCGGAGGTGCTGGAACCCGCCCGCTCGTTCGCGGTCAAGCCGGGACAGACCCGGACGGTCTGGTTCGAAGTCCGGGTTCCCCGCGAACTGAAAGCGGGAGTCTATTCCGGCAAAGTCCGGCTGCTGCAGGGGAACCGCACGGCGGCGGAATTGCCGGTCCGGCTGCGCGTTTTCGATTTCGAACTGCCGAAAACGCCGAATCTGCGGCTGGAAGCCGGCCGTTTCTTCGGCAATTATCTGGCGATGGCGCAGCGGTACGGATTCAAGGGAACGAAACAGGACCTGCTGGAACAGCTGGCCGACCTGCTGCTGACCCACCGGATGTCGCCGCGCGGCCTGACCGCTTCCGCCACCGGCGACCTCAAAAAATATGAAGCGGCGCTGGTCCGGCATATTCAGGGCGGCGCCAACACCTTCTTCATTCCCAGCCTCTCCGTGATCAGTAAAAAACGCCGGGATCAACTGGAAAAGATCCACGACAAGCACGGCGTCACCAAACTGAGCTATGTCTACGCGTTCGACGAGATCCATGCCGACCAGATCCCGAATGTCCGGAAATGGTGCGAGACCTGGCATAAGGAATCCAAGATTCCGATCCTCGTGGTGTTCTACGGCGGACCGGTCCAGCCGCTTTACGGCAGCATCGACATCTGGTGCCGTGCCAACTGGAAGGAAAACGAACAGCTCTTTGCCGACCGGCTCGGCAAAGACGAGATCTGGATCACCAATACCCCGCTCTATCCGCTGGAAAACGAACGGGTGGTGGGCCGCGCGCAGATCTGGCGCTCGTTCTCCGAAGGGATGAACGGCTGTCTGCTCTGGAGCGTGGCCTCCTGGACCAGCAGTCCCTATGTTCAGCCGTTCCGCAGCGGCACCAACCTGACCGGCGTGTTGTTCTATCCGTCGCCGGAAGGCCTGCGGCCCGGCATCCGGTTCAAGATCATGTCCGATGCTTCCGAGGATTTCGACTATCTGTGCATCCTGCGCGAGGAAGTCCGGAAAGCCAAAACCGCCGGACGTTCCGCCGGCCTGGTAAAAGAGGCGGAGACGATCCTGAGCGACAAGTTCTATCTGGGCAAAACGATTTCAGCCCCGGATTATCAGCTCCGGCGCAACCGGGTTGGCGAACTGATCGAAAAGTTACAGCAGACTGCGAAATAAACATCTGTGAGAGTTATATCATGAAGAGTGACTGCAGGATCCGTCCGGAACGGCCGGAAGATCATCGGAAGACTGAAACCCTTTGCCGCGAAGCGTTCTGGAACGTTTACCGGCCGGGATGTCTGGAACATTACGTGCTGCATTGTCTGCGGAACGATCCGGCGTTCGTGCCGGAGCTCGATTATGTGCTGGAGCGTGACGGACAGCTGATCGGCCAGAATGTTTTCGTGCGTGCCGCCATTCGTGCCGATGACGGGAGGGAAGTCCCGATCATGACGATGGGGCCGATCTGGATCCTCCCCGAGTTCCAGGGGCAGGGATATGGCAAGTTCCTGCTGGATCAGACGCTGGAACGGGCGGCCGAGCTCGGGTGTCCGGCACTCTGTTTCGAAGGCAATATCAATTTCTACGGCAAAAGCGGATTCCGTTTCGCACGGGAATTCGGCCTGCGTTATCACGGCCTGCCGGCGGGTGCGGATGATTCCTTCTTTCTCTGCCGCGAGCTCAAGACCGGTTACTTCGACGACGTGACGGGAGAATATGCCACGCCGCAGGGCTATCTGGTGGATCCCGCGGCGGCGGAGGAATTCGACCGCGCTTTCCCGCCGAAGGAAAAACTGAAACTGCCGGGTCAGCTGTTCTGATCCGGGACTGATGAATAATTCGAACAAGGAGGTTGTCATGGATATGGAATTCTTATCGGTGATCGATGCGAAAAAGGATGAGATCATCAAACTGGCGGACACGATCTGGGAGAGTGCCGAGATCGCGTTCAAGGAATACAAATCATTCGCCGCTTTGACCTCGTATCTGCGCGAAAACGGTTTCCGGATCGAGGAAAACATCGGCGGACTGCCGACTGCATTTATCGCGTCTTACGGCTCCGGTCATCCGGAGATCGGTTTCATTGCCGAGTTCGATGCGATTTCGGATTTGAGCCAGATGGCCCAGGTGCCGGTCCAGCAAAAGGATCCCGCCCGTCGGCACGGCCATGCCTGCGGACATCATATCTACGGCGGGAATGCCGTCGCCGCCGCGCTCGGCGTGCAGGCTTATCTCAGGAAAACCGGCAAGCAGGGAACGGTCAAAGTCCTCGGCTGTCCGGGCGAGGAGGGCGGCAGCGGCAAGGCATTCATGGCGCGGACCGGCGTATTCCGTTCGCTCGATGCCGCCATGGGCGCCCACCCGGAGGCCATGTGGGCGGTGCGGACCCGTCCCTCGCTGGCCTGCTGCAATATCCTGTACAAGTTCGACGGCCGGGCTTCGCATGCGGGCGCCAAGCCGCACCTCGGCCGCAGTGCGCTCGACGCGGTTGAACTCATGAACGTGGCAGTCAATTTCCTGCGGGAACACATTCCGGGCGACAACCGGGTGCATTATGCCATTACCGATGCCGGCGGTGATGCTCCGAACGTGGTGCAGCCTCACGCCGAGGTCATGTACATGATGCGGGCCAAGGACAATGCCGATCTGAACGCCCTGTGCAAGCGGGTCCACAAATGTGCCGAAGGCGCCGCTCTGGCCACGGAAACCACTTTCTCGAGCGATTTCCATTCCGCCAGTTCGAACCTGATCACGATCCCGACGTTACAGAAAAATCTCTATAAGGCGATGGCGGCGGTCAAGCTGCCGGAGCCTGACGAATCCGACCTCGCTTTCGCCCGCGAGATCATCAAGACGATGGTCGACCGTCCGGCCGATCTGCCGCTGTATCCGACGGAACTGCTGCCCCTGCCGGATGTGATCAGTCCGCATTTCGGTTCCACGGATACGGGCGATGTCAGCTGGAACTGCCCGACCGTGCAGATGCACGTGGGCTGCTGGGTCCCCGGCACTCCGACGCACGGCTGGCAGGCTGTGGCGCAAGGCAAAAACGGTTTTGCCCGCCGGGCGATGCTGTATGCCGGCAAAGCACTCGCGCTGGCCGCCGTTCAGCTGATCGAAGATCCCGAACTGCTCGCGCAAGCCAAAAAGGAACATCTCGCCAAGACCGGCGGCGTGTACGAACCCGCCATGCCGGCCGATGTGATGCCTCATCTGTGAGCGTTTCGGCCTCGCGTTTTTTACCACCCGTTCCCGTCTGGAAGGTCCGGACGGAACGGGTTTAATATTTTTAAATAATTTCAGCTATTTTGACGGTTTTTCCCGGTATTTTGACCAGAGAGTTTAAATATATTAAATTTTTCGGCTTTTTTTCAGACCCGCGGCTTTTTCCGGATTGCAATGATTTTCGGCCGCGGTATATTGACTCGTGACGAAAGGAGAAACCATTGTCATGGGACAGGTGATCGACAAAACCGTGAAGATCCTGAAACTGGTGGCGGCACAGGAACATTGCACCTTGAAAAGTCTCTGTGCGGCGGCAGGCTACAAGAAATCGGCGCTCTGTCAGCAGCTGCAGTCGATGGTGCGCAACGGTCTGCTGCTCCGGGATATCGCGGGCGAATATCACCTCGGTCCCCTGTTCAGCGATCTGGCGGCGCGGCGGGAGGAAAATGTGCTGCTGCGGAAAACGGCGGAATCGATTGCCGTCGACCTCAACACCGCATGCGGCGGAGATATCACCATAGCCACGATCCGCAACGGCAAATACCGGCGGCTTTTTTCCTGCAGTTCCTTCCGGCTCACCCGGTCCACCGCCAACGCGCCCGATGAAGAGTGTTTTTACGGCAACGCCACTGGCCGGGTCCTGCTGGCCGAAGCGGCGCCGGATCTCCGAGTCCGGATTATCGACCGGATCGGACTGCCCGCGCCCCATGAATGGTCCGAGGCGTCCGGTGATCTGAAGACGCTGCTCCGGGAGCTGAAAAAAATCCGTCAGCAGGGGTTCGCGACCGTGCTCCGGTCCCAGCCCGGCCGGTGCTTTATCGCTGCCGGATGTCCGGACGGCAATGCCGGACTGCCGATCGCCGTCGGCATCAGTGTCCCTCCGTCCGGCTTCGATGAAGCGAAACTGCTGGAGCTCCTGCGTCCGGCGCTCGACCGTCTTGATTTTACCACTCAATCTTGAAATACAAACCAAAGGAGAAAAGAAAATGTCGGAAATGGAAAAATTCGCTTGGGGAGCCAAAGAGATCCCTGTCGTCCGCAACGTTGATGTGCTGGTCGCCGGCGGCGGCTATGCCGGATTCGGAGCTGCGATGTGCGCTGCCCGCAACGGCGCGAAAGTCCTGCTGGTGGAACAGCAGTCTGCCCTGGGCGGACTGGTCACCATGGGCTATGTGGCCCTGACTTTCAGCTATATCGAAGGGATCGGCTTCGAACTCTTCCACGCGCTGAAGAACAACGGCGCGGTGATGGGGCGTTACCTCGATCTGGAAAAAACCAAGATCATTCTCGAACAGATGCTCCTGAAAGAAGGGGTGGAGATCCTTTACGGCACCAGCGTGGTGGATGCGATCGTCGAAAACCATACGGCGACGGGCGCGGTCATCTTCAACAAGAGCGGCTTCCAGGCGGTCCGGGCGAAACGCTCCATCGATACTTCCGGCGACGGCGATCTGGCGGTTTTCGCCGGTGTTCCCTACGAATGCGGCTGTCCCGAGCTCAATGGCTACAACCAGGCCACCAGTCTGGTCATGCACGTCGGCAACGTCGATTTCGAAGCCATGCGCGGCCAGCCGCTGACCCGCATGTGGCGGGAAGCCATCGACCAGGCCATGGCCAACCACGAATATCCCTATATGATTGACAAGCGGGTGAACTGGGTCGTGCAGGTCCCCGGCCGCGATCCGAAGCATGCCGAATTTTACATTTGCTACGCACACAGCCGGAAATGCCGCTGCACGGACGGTTTCGACCTGACCCGTCAGCTGATCGAACAGCGGCAGCAGTGCCAGTGGACGATCGAGTTCTGCCGGAAAAATCTGCCCGGTTTCGCCAATGCCTGGCTGATCGATACGGCTCCGATGCTCGGCATCCGCGAATCCCGCCGGATCATGTGCGATTACAAGATCACCGGCGAAGACCTGGTGAACGGCGCCCGCTTCGACGACGCCGTGGCGCGCGCCATGCACGCCTTCGATGCGCACCATCCCACCGAGCCCGGCCATATCAAACACATCGTCCGCCGGAAAGCCGACGGCACCGAGGAAAAATGCTATGTCAATCCGGGCCAATGGCGGGAGATCCCCTACCGCGCACTGGTCACGCAGAAGATCGAGAACATGCTGGTCGCGGGCCGAAACGTATCCGCCGACTTCATGGGTCAGAGCGGGGTCCGGCTGGTGCCCGAATGCCTCAACATGGGTCAGGCCGCCGGAACCGCCGCCGCCCTGTCGCTGAAAGACGGCGTCACCGTCCGCAAGCTCGATGTGCAGAAACTCCGCAACCGGCTCGAGGAAATGGGCATCAACCTCTTCCATGATCCGGAATACGGCCAGAGCAACGTGTCCGTTTCCTCCAAGATCACTCCCGCTGACCTGATCTTCCCGGAAAACAACCCGACCGGACAGGCTACCGTGGTGCTTACCGAGGAAGCCGTGAAGAAATACGTGGTGGACCGCGAATCCATCGAAGCCGACCGCATGGAAAAATATCTGAGCGCCAACGGCTATACCCAGACCGGCGGCGACGTCGGCACCAATCTGGAATAAACGATGAGTCTGGTTCCTTACGACAAGCTGGTTCAGGCGGTTGCCCGGTCGCTGGCCGGGCAGCAGGCGCCTCTGCCGGTAACGCCTGAAGGCCGGGCGGAACTCCGGAAACGGCTCTTCCGCATGATGCGGGTCAGCGAGTCGTGGCTGCCGGAGATCCGCATGGAACGTCTGAAAAGCGCCGTTTTCGGTGACGTGGAGACCGAAACGCTCCGTTTCCGTTCTTGGGACGGTGTTTACGGCGACGCCACGCTTTATCTGCCCCGGAAACGCGCGGGAAAACTGCCCGCGATGCTGTTCAGTCCCGGTCACGCTTTCGATGCAGGAAGATTCTCAGGAAACTACCAGATCATGGCTCAGCTGCTGGCCGCGCACGGCACGGCAGTCCTGATTTTCGATCAATTCGGACTCGGGGACAGGGTTCATACCGGACACCAGTGTTACGGCCCGTTCTCCTGCGGAACCACCGTGATCGGGCTGATGATCCTGGAAGGGATCGCGCTGTTCAATGCGCTGGCCTCCGACAAGCGCATTGATCCGGACCGGATCGGAATCATGGGACAATCGGGCGGCGGACAGAACACGCTGTTCCTTTCCATGGCGCTCCAGAACCGGGCAGCCCAGGCAGTCGTCAGCGGCTGGACCGGCTCTTTCGAATTTGCCGCCCGCAAGGAACGCCCGCTTTGCGCCTGCGACATTTTTCCGGGGATTCTTCATGAGTTCGAGCTGTGGCATTCGATCGGCTGTCTTTACCCCAATCCGGTCATGTGCTGTTCCGGTTTCAGCGATCCGTTGTTCGGATGGGATGTTGGCCTGCAGCTGAAGCATCGGCTGGGATCTTTCTATGCGCCCGGCAAAAGCGAGGTTTATCAGTGGGACGGCGGTCACAAATGGAACTCGCCGGAATGTTATGCCCATATCGCGGATTTTGTTCTGCGGAATTACGGGCTGCCCCAATACGGGGACACCCTGAAGTCCATTCCGGAACCGTTCTTCCAAACCGGTCCCGATCCGGCAAAACCGCCCTACCCGGAAGATGCCATCGGCCTGACGCAGCTGGCGGCCCGTCTCACAGGCGTGACGCCGGGCAAAGCGGAGTCTCTGGCCGATGTCTTTCCCCGGCCGGATTTCCTGACGCAGGAGGAATTCGACGCCCTCGATGATGAGGCGAAGCAATATTTCATCCAGGTGGCGACCTTCCTGTAAAGAGGTCCGGCTCCGTGCCGCAGCATGAGACTCGATCCGGCGTAAAGTTGTGAATGGGTCTGATGGACCTGATGGGTCTGATGAAGTCTGATGGGTCTAATGGGTCTGATGGGTCTGATGGGTCTGATGAAAACGCCCGGCACTGCCGGGTATTGCGTGAACCGGTGATCTCGCGCCCTGCCATGTAATGCGCGAACCGTCCGACAGGTCCGAACCGTCCGACAGGTCCGATAATCGGGAGAAACCGGTGTAATCGCGTTATGTCATGGTCTTCCGCACTGTCCGATGCGGCAGAATTTCAGATGATATCTTCCCGACATTATGTACGATCGTATCGTCTCTCTATCCCGTTATAAAACCAGTTCGATAAATGGAACTCATGATGCCGATAATTCATGCTTCAATTATCGGCATCATGGAAATATATCCGAAAAAAGATGAAAATCAAGGATAAAAATGAAAAATCGACATAAAATCACGTAAAATCACGTAAAATCACAGTATGCGGTCCAGATATAGGACCTGGACCGGGAACAGAGCCAAATGATTCAGAGCAAAAACGCTGAAATTTTACCTTGTAAAAACGCTCCATTTACTGTATATTAACCGAAGCGGACAAAAGGTTTTCGGCAAGGGAAACGATAAATACGGAGAAAAGGATCATGCTCGAGCTGACTGCGCTGGACTGGGGGATCATCGGGGCCGTCTTCATGACGACCATGCTGCTGGGGATCCTGGTCGGATTGCGATCGGGAAAAAACCGGGAGTCATTTTTCCTCGGGGGACGGAGTCTGCCGTGGTGGCTGTTGGGGACTTCGATGGTGGCGACCACGTTTTCCACCGATACCCCGAATCTGGTCACCGATCTGGTCCGCGGGCACGGCGTTTTCGGCAACTGGGCGTGGTGGTGTTTCCTGCCGACCGGCATGACCACCGTATTCCTCTATGCGAAACTGTGGCGGCGTCTCGGCGCGGTGACCGATATGGAATTCTACGAGATCCGCTACAGCGGACGGGCGGCCAGTTTTCTCCGCGGTTTTCGTGCAATATATCTCGGACTGTTTTTCAATGTCATGACCATGGGGGCGGTGTCGCTGGCTGCGATCAAGATCGGAGCCGCCATGCTCGGATTGACCCCGGTCCAGAGTGTCTGTTATGCGATGGCTGCAACGGTGCTTTTCACTTCGATCGGCGGTTTCCGCGGGGTGATCTTCACGGATTTTCTGCTGTTCTTTCTGGCAATGGTCGGTGCGATAGCGGCGGCGTTCTTTGCGGTGAATCTGCCGGAAGTCGGGGGCATCGGCGGGATGATCGGCAAATTTGCCGCTTCGCCGGAACTCAGCTGGAAACTTTCGCCCGCCTCCTGGGGGAGCACGGACGACCTGATCGCGTTCATCATCGTGCCGTTCGCGATCACCTGGTGGAGCATCTGGTATCCCGGAGCCGAGCCGGGCGGCGGCGCATTCCTGGTGCAGCGGATGATGGCGGCGAAGAATGAAAAGCACTCGATGGCGGCAGTCATGTTTTTCAATGTGGCGCATTACGCGCTCCGTCCGTGGCCCTGGATCATCGTGGCGCTTGCCTCTCTGATCGTCTATCCCGACCTGCCGTCCATCCAGCGTGCGGTCGGACATCTGCTGCCCGCCAGTCAGTGCGGGCACGATACCGCGTATTCGCTGATGCTTTCCCGGATGCCCGCGGGCTGGCTCGGCCTGATGGTGGCGAGCCTGATGGCGGCTTACATGTCTACGCTGTCGACCCTGCTCAACTGGGGGTCGAGCTATTGCGTGAACGATGTGTGGAAACGGTTCATCCGTCCCGATGCAGGGGAAAAGGAACTGGTCTGGTGCGGACGCGGCGTGACGCTGCTGCTGATGGTGCTGAGCGCGCTGCTGGCATTGCAGCTGCAGAATGCAATGCAGACTTTCCAGCTGCTGCTGTCGATCGGTGCGGGCACGGGACTGCTTTTCCTGCTGCGCTGGTTCTGGTGGCGGATCAATGCGGCCTGCGAGATCGCGGCCATGGCGGGTAGTTTCTTCTGGGCGGCGGTTTTCTTTTTCTGGAAAACGTGTCCGCTGAGCCAATGGCAGCAGATGGCCGCGGCGGTGGCGCTGACGACTGCCTGCTGGCTGCCGTTCGCGTGGATCGGCCCCAAAACCGATTTCCGGGTGCTGCGCGAATTCTGCCGCAAGATCAATCCGGGCGGCGTATGGCGCGCGGTGTTTGCGGAAGCGGAACGGCTGGGCGATCCGATCGTGCCGGAAGCGCCGGCGGAAAATATCCCGCGCGGACTGCTCGCTTCGCTGTTCGGCTGTTTTGCGGTCTATCTGGTGATGTTCGCGACCGGGAAACTGATTTACGGGGATCTGCTTGCCGGAACCGTTTATCTGGTTGCGGCGGTGGCTTTTGCGCTGATGCTGGTGCGGGTTTGGAAGCCTTCCTTTGCGGATCCGGCTCCTTCGGAGAATCAGATCGTCCAGGATGTTCCCGGCTATAATTCCTGGTCCTTCATCCAGCCGCTGGGCGAAAAACTGGTCTGCGTCTATTCCCGCGGTTTGGCGCATACGATCGCCGATCCCGACCGCGGGGTTTATGCCAGGACTTCCGCCGACGGCGGCGTGACCTGGACTGCGGAAACGGCGGTCTGCAATTCGGCGGACTGCGGCGACGTCGCCACGGGGAAAGGTCTGGATGAGCACGGCAATCTGCTGATCTGGGTCCGCTGCGCCGGGAAAAACTGGCATCATGAACTTTATCAGTCCGCCGACGGAATCCATTTCCAACGCATTGCCGAACTCCGGCTGGATCCGATGCCGATCCAGATCACCGATGTCTTCTCCGTTCCGGGTGTCGGACTCATGTCGCTGTGGTTCGCCGGCAGTTACAGCGGGCAAACTCCGAATGCGTGGGGCACGCTGGTCAGCACGGACAACGGCCTGACCTGGAAACAGACGGTGATCGAGACCGGTTTGTCCAAAGCCGACTGGCCCACGGAACCGTCCGCGGTGTATCTGGGGGACGGCAAGATCCTGGCAATCGCCCGGGTCGAGGGCGACACGGATCCCTCCCGTGCTCAATTCCAGCTGGAATCCGTTGATTCCGGCAAGACCTGGAAACGTTTCCGGACCAATATCTCCGATGTGATGGAATCGACGCCATCGCTGATCTATGATCCGGTCTCCGGACTGGTTTTCAACTATTATTACCAGCGGATGGCGGGTCAGCTCAAATGCCGGACGGCTCCGGTGCAGACGGTCTGGGACGATCCGCGTGCCTGGCCTGCTCCAAAAGTGGCTGCGCTGGGCAGCACGAAGCGGCATCATGCCGGCAATGTGAATACCGCGGTCTATCGGGACCGGCATTGTCTGACTTTCTACAGCGGGGATGAGACCAATACGGCAGTCCTGATGAAACTGGTCCGTCCGAACCGGTGACTGACGCGGCCGGAACCGTTCACACATCCACGGAAACATGCTGCTGCAGGGCATCCGCCTGGAGCAGTGCGGTGTTCCGGCGGCGGAACTGCACGGGGGTCAGACCGGTTTCCGCGCGGAACACCCGGTAGAAGGACTCCAGACTCTGAAACCCGCAGCGGGCGCCAACTTCTTTGATCGGCTGCGTGGAACCGGCCAGCAGGATCCGGGCTTTCTTCATCCGGAGCCGGAGCAGATATTTATGCGGAGTGGAACCGAGATGTTTGCGGAACAGAGTATGCAGATGGGCTTCGCTCACGCCCGAGAGTTCCGCGAGACGGGGAATGCCGACCGCGGCGATATCTTCGTTCTGCATCAGCGTCATGGCTTTGGCCAGCGGAAGGGGCAGTTCGCCGCTTTCCTGCGGCAGGGACGAAGCATAAAATTCCCACAGCAGACGATGGATCAGATAACTCCCGAGCAGCTGCCGGTCGACCACCGGATCGAAGGTTCGCCGCATGGCTTCCAGCACAAATTCGTCCAGCTGGTCCAGATTGTTCCAGCGTCCGATATGACCCGGCCGGTCCCACGGCTCCAGCAGCCGGAAGCGGAGAGCAAAAGAGGTGAACTCTTTGCCCGGTGCAGTCCGGCGCCAGACCGTTTCATCGTTTTCCTGATGCCAGAGCATGGTGCCCCGGCCGCAGACCTGCTGCTCGTTCCAGTCGCCGTACAACAGCTCGCCGTCCAGCACGATCTCGATGTAAAACACGTCTTTGGGCACGATGTTCGGAATCACTTTTTTCCCGACGGAGGGAAAATAACATACGCCCAGCAGTTCCACTTTTCCAGGCAGATCGATCATGCCGCAGCTCCTTTTTTACGGTAAAATAGCATGACTTTTGCCAAAAACAATAATTCAAAAGCAGATTTTGAAGGTTTTTGAAAAAAATCCGTTTCTGCGCGGTCCCGTTCCCGGTGTTATGGCAATATAATGGGATGGAACCATGGTTGAAAATATAGAAAAACTTTAAATTATCATCAATAATCTTATTTTTTGACAATAAAAACCCATCTTTCAGCTGGATATTCTGACTGTGCAGGATATGACTTGCGGCCGCTCCGGCAGAAAAACAGGCAGGCGCAACAGATCCCTGCAGTCAGTCATCTGCAATAAATATCAGTTTTTGAAACTTGCGGAAAATCTCCGGGTTGCTATAATTAAAATAATATAAAAAACGGATGGATCGCAATTCAGCCAGTATGAATGCGGAAAAGGAGTAATCCGGGTGAGTCAAAAACGAAACAAAATCGATCCGGCACCGCTGTTCCCGCCGGCATCCGACCGGACCGCGTGGGAAACGATACTGCGGATCCCGCGCAACGGCAAGCTGGCGCGTGAACTGATCCGCCGGGCGCGTTCACTGCTCGGCGAACCGGTCCCGGCTCTCCCCGCGACGCAGTTCATGGAATTCGTCCGCACCGGCAACCGCTCCCATTACGAGAAGAGTTATTTCACGCGCCGGACCAATCTCAATACACTGGTCCTGGCGGAAGTGATCGAATACCGCGGCAGATTCCTCGACAAGATCATCGACTATATCTGGGAGATCACTGCCGAACACACTTGGTGTCTGCCGGCGCATTGCGGAATGAATATGAAGACCGATCCCCTGCCGGAACCCCCGACGGAACTGGTGAACCTGTTCTCGGCCGAAACCGGCATGAACATGGCGCAGATCCTGAACCTGCTGGAACCCGAATTGATGAAAATATCCCCGAATCTGGTCCGGACCCTGCGGGAAAACATGATTCGCCGCGTGATCCGGCCGATCCTGAAAAAACCGTTCCCGTTCTGGTGGATCCAGGGGCGGAACAACTGGACTCCGTGGTGCTGCAGCAACTGTCTGAGCACGGCGCTCTGCGTCTGCCGCGATCAGCCGGACCTGCTTGAAGAAGCCGTGGCCGTACTGCAGGAAGGCATCGATAATTTCCTGCGCTGTTATCCGGCCGACGGCGCCGGTATCGAAGGTCCGGTCTACTGGCAAAAATCCCCCGGGATGCTGCTGCATTATCTGGAACAGCTGCGCACCTGGATCGACAATCCGATGCTCAAGCCGATGGCGGAATATATTGTTGACGGCTGTCTCACGTCCACGGATTACGCGGCGTTCGGCGATTGTCCGGCCCGGATCGTCCTGCTGCAGAAAAACGGACGAAAAATCCTGCGCTGGCCGGCGGCGCCGTGGATCTGCTGCCGTTTCGGCGAACGGCTCGGCAGCGAACCGCTGATGACGCTCGGGCTGAATGCGGCGAAAGATTATCCGGCCGGGAGAATGCTGGGCGATCTCTTTGCCGTGCAGGCTTATTTCTTCTGGATCCCGAATCGCCGCGCGGGGAAGGTCTGCAAAAAACCGCTGGTCTTCTATCCCGAATCGCAGCTGCTGTTCCTCCATGAGGACGGCCTGTCGCTTGCGGTCAAACGGGGCTGCGAGTGCAATCATCATCACAGCGATGTCGGACAGGTCATTCTGTTCCACCGGGAGAAACCGGTGCTGATCGACCTCGGCCGGACCGAATACCGCAAGGAAACGTTCTCTCCGGACCGCATGAAGAACTGGCGACTCAATGCCGAGGCTCACAACATCCCGCAGTTCAACGGCATCCGGCAGCTGGATGATTCTCCGGCCATGCCCGGCGGCATGACGGTTTCGGAAACCGCCGACGGGGTGGTCTGCCGGATGGACCTGACCAATACGTATCCCGGGGAAGCGGGAGTCCGCTCCTGTTTCCGCGAAGTGACCTGGAACCGGAAAGAAAAGACGCTTGAGATCCACGACAGCTGGGAACTGAAAAAGCGTTCCGGCAATACGGTCCGAATCCCGTTTTACGCGAGTCTGCCGGTGACCTGCCGCGCGGGGAATTGGAAGATCGGCGCGGTCCCCTTCCGGCTGGAAAACGGTTCCGCTTCCGTGGAACGGGTCGCGCTGGACGATCCCGCGCAGATCGGTGACTGGGGACAGAAAACCGTCAACCGGATCGACGTCACGGCGGGATCCGGTTCGAAAGGCGAATGCAGCATGATTTTTGTCTTGAAATAAAAACATAACCAAACTCAAGGAGGAACAAAATGAAAGAAAGAAGAAAACCTCAATGGAACAGCCGGGAGTTTACTTTGATAGAACTCCTGGTGGTGATTGCGATCATCGCAATTCTGGCGGGGCTGCTGCTGCCTGCGTTGAACCAAGCCAAGGAAAAGGCACGCGCGGTCAACTGCGTCGGGAACCAGAAACAGCTGGGGATCGTGATCAGCAGTTACGCGGTCGACTTCCGGGAATGTCTGCCGCCCGCCGTTTACAACACGCATGAGAACCAGTGGTGTCATATGCTGGCGGTGGAGGGCTATATAGCCAAGCTGAAAGCGACCAAAGGTTATACCTCATTCAATAATGCTCAGCTCAAAGTTTACAAATGCCCCTCGGACACGACCACGTACAGCAACTATGACACCCTGAACAAATTCTATATCGCCCAGTCGTATGCCTACAACGGCCGGGTCAACGCTCCGGAACTGCAGGGGGCCAATTCCAAGTTGTTCCGGATCAAACTGTCCTCGATGACCAAATGGATCGGGACCTGTCCGCTGATCGCCGACCAGTGGAAATACAGCAAGATGAAAATCACCGGGAGCATCAACAACACGTACCGGCGGACCATCACCGGGGCGTATTACGACGTGAAACCTTACAATGCCCATCCCTACGGGCTGAACTGGCTGAGCCTCGACGGCGCGGTCCATGCGGAAGACTACATGTGGTATCAGGCTTATTCCGGCTATGCGGATCCGTGGAATCCGGGCGCAGCCGCAAGCAACTGGTACAAAAAATATCGTAACGACAAATAATCCGGGAAAGGAAATCTATATGAAAAGCAGCATTCTGTGCGCGGCGCTGGCCGCGCTGGTCATTCCGGCCTCGGCCGAGGAACTCACGCTTGCACAAAACGGCAAAACCGATTATAAGATCGTCATCGCGGAAAAACCCGCCAAGCAGGTAAAATTCGCAGCGGAGGAGCTGTCGTCTTTCCTGAAACAGATGACCGGTGCGGAATTTCCGGTCGTCACCGACCGGACCGCGAAAGGGAAATATGAGATCGTCCTCGGCGAAACGAACCGCAATGCGGAGATCCCCGCTGAGCTGAAACCGGCCGTGCATGAAGGTTTCACGCTGCTGGTGCAGGACAAATCGATCCAGATCCGGGGGAAGATCCCGCGCGGGACGCTCTACGGCGTTTATGATTTTCTGGACGAACGGCTGGGCGTGCGTTTCCTCGCGTTCGACTGCACGTATGTGCCGAAGAAACCGACGCTGAAGATCAAGTTGGAATCGGGCAAATACGATCCGCCGTATGATTACCGGAACGTCATTTCCGCCGGGGACATGGGTGAACTGGAACGGCTCTTCATGGTCCGGCAGCGCTTGAATTCCTGCTGGGGCTACATTCCGCTGGGCGAAAAGATCGGCGGGCTGAAACACCTCGGCGGCTTCGTCCACAACCTGCATAAACTCATGCCGCAGAGCAAATATTTCAAGGATCATCCGGAATACTTTGCGTTCCGCGCCGGTGCCCGCCGGGCGAAACAGTATCCGACCGGACGATTCGAATCGCTCCCGTGCCTGACCAATCCCGAGGTCAAAAACATCATCGAGGCGGAGATCCGCCGGATCCTGGACGCTTACTACAAGAGCAAAAACGCCGATCCGGACGACCAGATCTTCTTTCCCATCGATTATCACGACCACGATCAGGTGTGCCAGTGCGACAAATGCAATAAGGTCAACGAAGAGGAAGAGACCAACGGCGGCACGCTGTTCCGGTTCCTCAACGCCGTTTCCGACGACCTTTCGAAAGATTATCCGAACGTGATTTTTTCGACGCTGGCCTACGGTCCCACGCTCAAGCCGGGCAAGACACCGCTGCGGAAAAACATCATCATCCGTTACGCGCCGATCCGCATGGACAACGGCCGGGCGCTGGACGATCCGAAAAGCGCGGTCAACCAGACGCAGCTGACGCATTTGAAGAACTGGCTCGCCGCCGGAACGCAGTTCTATGTGTGGTATTATGCCGGCAATTTCAACGACGGCATTACGCCGCATCCAGACTTGAAAGGCATCGAGATGAACTTCCCGCTGCTGCACAAACTCGGCATGAAGGGAATGTTCCTGGAAACCGTGCAGTCCGCCGGGATCGAAATGAAGGAACTGCGTTCGTATGTGGTTTCCAAACTGCTGTGGCGGCCGGAGAAAAACGCCCGGAAACTGGTCGAGGAATTCTGCGATCTGTATTACGGCAAAGGCGGCAGGAAAGTCCTGGAATATATCGACCTCATCCATGATTACCATTACAATGTGGTCGACCGCAATCATGACAATCCGCTGACGCTCCGCGGCGCCCCGCCCTACCGGCATGCTTACACACCGGAATTCATCGACAAGGCCGACAAGATCCTGTATGATGCGGAAGCTCTGGCGGAAACCGAACAGGAAAAACTCCGCGTGGCCGTCATGCACATGCCGATGTGGTATCTCCGGCTCTCCCGCGCCATGAATACCGAACGGCAGGTTTCCGCTTTCCCGACCGTGTGGCGCTTCAAAACCGATCCGGATCTGAAAATCACCCCGAAGGATGATTCCTCCAAGTGGGGCACGATCAGGATCGACGATTTCTGGACCAAACAGGAACCCTACACCGAGTACCACGGCACCGCCTGGTATGCCGCGGATTTCACCGTCAGTGAAAAACTCAAAAACGACGATCTCAGTCTGTATTTCGCCTCGGTGGACGGCGCGGTGGAAGCGTTCATCGACGGTAAAAAGGTCGGCAGCAATCCCGGCCGCTCGTGGAATACCGGCTACTTTATCCATCTGCCGGAAAAACTCAAACCCGGCAAGCATGAACTGAAAGTCAAAGTGACCAAGGACCGCGCCGCCGCCGGTATCTGGCAGCCGGTCGCCCTGCTGAATCTCGCGCAGAAACTTTCGCCGGAAACCCGGACCGCCGGCGAGCGGTTCATTCAGACGGAACTGACTTTCGTCCCGAAACGCCGGAAACCGAAATTCCGGAAAACCGCTCTGGAACGGATCAATACGCTGCTGAAAGATCAGAAGGCGCCGGTGACCTCGCTGGTCAACGGCAACGTCACGAAATTCGCCCATATCCTGACGAACGTCCACAAGACTTTCAAGGCGGTGGACGATCCGGACGCGCTGACGAAACGCTGCGCCGAACAGCTGCCTTCGAAAAAATGGACGCTCGGACAGAGTATCAATTACCACATCAGCGAAATTCTGAAGAAAAATCCGCAGGCTGCTTACCGGGTCCGTATCCGGGTGAAAGTCAAGAAGAAAGGCAGCGGCAAAGGCGACGGTCTCCTGATCGCATTCTGCTTTTACAACCAGAAATCATGGTCCGGCGGCAGCTGCGCTCCGGCGTTCAAGGTCCCGCTCAAAGACCTCCCCGACGACCAGTATGTCTGGATCGAATATCCGCATGTGCTGAAATACAAGGACGGCGTGCGGTCCCAGATGATTTCGGTCCGGGCGGAAAACAATCCGGACAACCTGGAATATCTCCGCGTGGACCTCTTCGAGATCCGGCCCGCCGATGCGCCTGCCGGGACCGAAAAAGCCGCGGCGCCGAAGGACGGTGAGAAGATCGTCTTCCTCGCCAAAGACTTCGACAACACGCACAAGACTTTTGCAGTAGTGGACGATCCCGAAGCGGAAAAGAAGAAATGTGCGGAACAGTGGCCGACGAAAAAATGGACGCTGGGCCAGAGCCTGAACTGCCCGGTCAGCGAGATTTTCACCGATGTGGAGAAGATCAAGACCTTCCGCGCCAGAGTCCGGATCAAGGTCCGCAAGAAAGGTTCCGCCGGGGCCGCCGCGCAGATCGGTTTCTGCTATTACAACAAGAAATCCTGGTCCGGCGGCGACTGTGCTCCGCAGCTCAAGGTCGCCCTGAAAGACCTGCCGGACAATGAATGGACGTGGGTGGAATATCCGCATGTGCTGAAATACAAGGACGGCGTGCGGTTCCAGTTCATCAGCATTGCCAGCGCGTTCAACCCGAAGAATCTGGAATCGCTCCGGGTCGATGCTGTCGAGATCCGTCCTGCAGAATGAACGAAAGGCAAATGAAAATGAACACCTATCGCGATTTCCCTGCGGATTTCATCTGGGGCGCGGCTTCCGCCTCGTATCAGGTGGAGGGGGCGCCGTTCGAGGACGGCAAAGGCGCTTCGGTCTGGAACGAATTCGACAAACGTCCCGGAACGATGCGTGATGATGTGAACGGCGATGTCGCCTGCGACCATTATCACCGCTACCCGGAAGACATTGCCCTGATGCGGGAGATCGGCCTCACGGGCTATCGTTTTTCGATCGCGTGGAGCCGGATCTTTCCGGAAGGCCGCGGCCGTTTCAATCAGGCGGGCATGGATCATTACAAACGGGTCTGCGAGGAACTGCTGAAAAACGGCATCGAACCGTATGTGACGCTGTATCACTGGGACCTGCCGCTGGCGCTTCAGAAGGAATTCGGCGGGTGGGAGTCCCGCGAATGCGTCAAATATTTCGGCGAATATGCCGACCGGGTCGTCCGGGAGCTCAAGGGACTGGTAAAGTACTATTTTACCACCAATGAGTTTCTGGCGGCGGCTGACGTGGCTTACAGCATGGGGTTGATCGCGCCGGGGTTGAAACTGCCGAAAAAACGCGTGAACCAGGTGCGGCATCATCTGCTGCTGGCGCACGGGACCGCGCTGCAGGCGATCCATGCCGCCGATCCGGCCGCGAAAGCGGGTCTGGCGGAAAATCCCTCTTTCATGGTGCCGATCATCGACACGCCGGAACATGTGGCCGCGGCGAAGAAGGCTTTCCGGGAAGAAAACGCCCGTTTCCTGACCGCGGTCATGGAAGGAAAATATCTCGACTGCTACCTCGAGAAAGAGGGCGCCGACGCCCCGAGTTTCACCGACGCGGACATGAAGATCATCAGCACGCCGATGGATCTGCTCGGACTCAACCTCTACTTCGGAAAACGCGTGCGGTCCGCACCGGAGCGTCCGGAGGGATATGCCATTTTCGAGGAACAGGAAAAACACCGGGTGACCGGCATCGCCGACTTCAATTTCGAACCGGCTTCCATGTATTGGGGCTGCCGGATCATCAACGAACTCTGGCATCCGAAAGAGATCGTCATCAGTGAAAACGGCAAGCGTTCGCTGGTCGATATGCAAGAGGCGGACGGGCAGGTTTACGACGATGAACGGATCAAGGTCCTGCGTCTGAACCTGACCTTGCTGGCGCGGGCGGTCCGTGAGGATATCCCCGTGCGCGGCTATTTCCACTGGAGCCTCACGGACAATCTGGAATGGCACCACGGTTTCCGGCCTCGTTTCGGACTGATCTATATCAACTACACCACGCAGCAGCGGATCCCGAAACTTTCCGCGCAATGGTTCAAAGAACTGATCCGGACCGGCCGCGTGGTCTGATCACGCGCTTTCCGCCGACGATAAGCCGGATAGGTAAAACGCGTAAGCCTGACTTACGACGCGAGATCTCAGACCATGTCACAATTGAGATCTCGCGTTTTTTGTATAAAATTCCGTTTTTTTATTCCTTCGTCTTGACTTTTTGTCTTTAGGGTATATATTTTCAATATGTTCAACATATTTGAAGGAAGAAGACGATGGTCGAATTAACGGAATTGAGGTCGACTACGCTGGCGGACGGGGTGGAGGACAGTTTGCTTGCCTATATCCGGCGTTCCAATCTGACGCCGGGCGATCTGCTGCCCAAGGAAGAGGAACTGGCCGAACAGCTGAAGGTGAGCCGTCATATCGTGCGCGAAGGCGTTTCGCGGCTGAAAACGCTCGGTCTGATCGAATCGCGCAAACGCAAGGGGATGATCCTGACGCGTCCGAATGTTTTTGCGGGCGTGAGCAAGCTGGCGGAAGCCAAATTGTTTTCGGAAAACGAATGCCGGGAATTCATGCAGATCCGGGCGTATATGGAACTGGGTATGGCCGAATCGATCTTCCAGCGGAAGACTCCGGAAAATCTGAAAGAATTGCGTGCCCTGGCAGGTTCGCGCCGGAAACATCCGACGATGGAGGAGGAAATTGCCTTCCACAGCAAACTGGTATCCATCGGCGGCAACGCCACGGGCGGGGAATTCCTGAAGATACTGACGACCGCATTCACATATATATTCGAGAAGGGACGGGATAAAAATATTACCCCGTTCCACCTTGACCTGTGCGATGCATTGGAAGGGGATTCCGTGCAGGATTTCCAAAATGCGATGAAAGCCCATTTCAAACCGTATATTCAAGGTCAGTGAAAGTTCCGGTTTATGAAACCATTACATACAACAATCAAATTTAAAGAAGGGAAGAGAGTTATGACGAACCAAAAAGGAAAAAGCAAGCAAGTATTCACACTGATAGAGCTCCTTGTCGTTATTGCGATCATTGCGATTCTGGCGGCAATGCTGTTGCCGGCATTGAACAAGGCCAGGGAATCAGCAAGGGGAGCCCACTGCAAAGGAAACCTGAGACAGTGCGGGTTAGCGGAGCAACAATATATGATTGATTACAAGGGGTTTACGACCAGCGCCGGATTGATGCCCGCCTTTGGAAAAAACAATCTGTCCTGGAGCAGTGTCCTGATAGCGGGTTCGTATCTTCCTACAGTCTGCTGATCTCCCTGCTGCTGACCGGCGGAACGCTGCATTATCAGCAGAAACAATATTGCCGGGTCCTGGAAACGGAACACCGCATCCTGTGCCGTCTGGCGGTTCCGCCGATCAAAATACAATCATACACGGTTGCGGCATCGTCATCCCGGACAACCGGGAAGAACAGCGCAAGCTCTTCGTCGGGAAATAACTGTGCCAATGGTTTCCGTCTCGGTCATAACGGCTGATGTGGAGTGCTGTTTTTATTTTCCGCCAGACGGAGGGCAGTTTTCGCTCTTTTTCGGGTCGCAAAAAAACGGATGGCAAACCTGACGGCTTGCCATCCGCAGCATTAGCGAAGGATGGTGGAGTAGTGACGATTTTTGCAAACTTCTCTGAAAAAAAGCCATTATGCTCCAACATTTAACCAACTCTAAATAATTTAACTCATATACGGTAAAATGTCAAGTCCAGCCTTTCAAAAAATACCATTTTACAAATTTTATTTTTTCAGATAGGTCCTGAATTCCGCCTGCATCTGACCGGCAATACTGTCGGGAACTCCGGCCTCCGAGGCGAAATCGCCAAAAGCCAGCGCCGTCTGATGATTTCCTGCGGCTTGGAAATGTCAAAATGTTTTGCTGCCACAATGAGGTCCTCTGTGCGGAAGCCATCCCGTTTTCCGTTGATGTACATCTGATGCTGTCCTGTCCACTTCGAACCGGGTTTATATGCCCACGCCATATCATACGCCGGTGCGAGGTGCCAGACCCCGTCTCTTGTCATAAAAAACGATATATTTTTGGTGTGGTCATCGTGATTGCGGACAACCGCATTGAACACCATTCGGCGGAACAATTGGGATTTCTTGGCCGGAAGCAATTTCAGCTTTTCCATGGTGTCAAATGCCTGCTCGTAGGAATTCGCGACGGGGTTGTTGTAATCCATGTGCCGCATTGCGCAGAGGGTCTGTATATGGACTTTCTGTCCGCCGACCCGATCAAACCGCCTGGACATGAAGTGCGCACAATCTCCGTCTTCCAGAAGGCGGCATTCACTCATCTGGATCCCCGCAGCCTTTGCCATCAGGTAATAAGGCGGTCGCGATGGTATTCTCAATGGCCGCCGTGCAAAAGAAACAGCGTTCCGGCGATGATGCACACAGTCCCGGCAATGACCTGCCACGACAGCTTTTCATGCAGGAACACTATCCCGAAAACGACCACCAGCGCCACGCTCAGTTTGTCAATCGGGGCGACCTTGGAGACATCACCCCATTGCAGTGCCTTGAAGTAGAACAGCCACGAGATGCCGGTGGCGATACCCGACGCGACGAGAAACGCGATGGATTTCCAAGTCTTTCTTTTTATCCTGCATCATATTTCAATGGTAAAGGTCTTCAGGTCGTCGTAACCACTGCCGACATTCACCCCCATGAATCCTGGGACGACCTCGCCGATCACCCGGCGATGTGTGTGTCCGCAGATCAGATAATTGTTATACATCGGGTCGAAGGGCAGCTCGTGGACCAGATCCTTCATGCCGGTGTAGAAGCTGTAGTGGCTCGGCTCGTGCCCGTTCAGCCGGACGTGCGGAATGTGATGTGTGCAAAGAGCGGTCGGCATCCCAGGTTTCATCTTCGCTCGGATCATGTCCACGTAATATGCGTTGAATTCCATATACCGGGTCTCGATGTCGACGATGCGCCAGTCCTGCCAGCCGTCCCACTGGTCGATCCGCTGGTTCTCTCGAATCCGCATGGACCCGTCGAAGAACAGCGTCCCGCCGACGAAGTTCACCCCGTCGAGTTCGCCCGCGCCGATCAGGTCGAGATAAAAGGATGTTCGGGTCGACCAACGTCTGCTCCTTCAGCTTCGCCAGCGTGTCTTCGAAGGTGCGCCCCCAGAATTCGTGATTGCCCAGCGTGGCGACCACCGGCAGATCGGCCGGGATGAGCGTCCGCAGCGTTGCGGAAAGCAGGCGCACCTGGGCCGGGGAAACGGTGTCCCCCGTCACGACTACGGCATCCGGGGAAACCTCGGCCACAGTCGCCGCGATTTGCGCCAGAAACGGCGACAGTCGATGCCGGTCGATGGCCGCGACCACCGCTTCCGAGCGTAAATGCAAGTCTGAAAGGCAGAGAAGTCTCATAGGAACGGTCATCCAAGGTGGGTGTCAAAGAATGTTTTCACGGCATCGTAATTCGCGCGGCCGACCGGGTCTTTGATCGCATCACCGTCGATCTGGTCGAACTGTGCTTTCAGTTCGATCACCGAGTCGGTTATATCGGTATCGGCAGGAAGCGTCCGGCCGAGGAAATTGATCGTGTTGGCGATTTCCAACACTTTGTCGATCTGTGCTTTCTCGTGCAGGTCAACGGTCTTGACCGTGATCCCGTCCGATGCCAGCGCAACGCCGATCATCGCCCCGAGTATCGTGTCCAGCATCTCAGCCTCCTTTCGGTTTTCCAAATAACTTTCCGTCACGACATGAGGCCCGCCACCGCCTGCGTTTCCGGAATCATCTTAAAAGGGCCCCGTTCGTGTGGTCTATTATCGTCTGTTTCTTGGAATCAATGTTCATTGGGGATTTTCC